>DATACF010000395.1:0-10399 GCA_036259235.1 Longimicrobium sp.
GCGCGCACATCCGGGGCGCGCCCGCGTTTCGTTCCCCCTCGTCCCGACCGACGCCGATGCCTCGACCGCTCCGCCGCCTCCTCCCCCTCGCCGCCGCGTCGCTCCTGGCCGCGTGCGGCGCCGACGCCACCTCACCGCCGCTCCGCGCCGACGCGCCCGCCGGCTTCGACAGCGGCTACATCGGGAGCGGCAACCGCTGCGACACGGTCGCCGCCGCGGTCAGCTGCAGCCGCTCGAACGACGGCATCGGCATGATCGGCGGCGGCGCCAGCGTCTGGGGGGCCGCCGGCAACGTCACCCGGGCGATCGTGGAGCCCTGAACGGCAACGGCTGAACTGCGGTCTCTCACAGGGGACACAGGGAACACGGAGGGAGTCCGGCGCGCGGCCGGGCTCCCTCCGTGCCCTCCGTGTCTCCGTGTGAGTGATCGGGTTTTTACTCGCTCTCGGCGTCGGGCTCGGCTTCGGCGCGGCGCCTCCGGGCGGCGGCTTCGGCGTTGTTGCCGCGGATCTCGGCGCCGCCGAGGACGAGGCCGCGCACGGGGAGGCCCTCGGGGAGCATCCGCTCGATGAGGGAGACGCGCACCGGCTGGGCCTGCAGGTCGACGTCGACGAAGCGGAGGGTGTCGCCGCCGAAGATCATCCCGAAGCTCCCCGTCATCCGCGTCCCCGGCGCGCGGAGGTCGGCGTCGCGCGCCAGCATCAGGGTGCCCTCGGGGCGCGTCTCGATGAGGAGCGAGAGCGAGCCGCGGGCGTCGCCGGGGAAGCGGCGGTAGAGCCACTGGAGGTCGCGGAAGGCCACCGTGTCGCCCCGGAAGGCGATGTCGTAGTACGGGACCACCCCGCCGGGGACGTCGCGGTCGCAGAGCGGCGTCCCCGCCTTCGTGCAGATGACCCCGGAGGTGGCGAGCCGCGACCCCGGCATCCGCAGCACGGGCACGTCGAACTCCACGTGGTCGTTGAAGAGCGCGAGCGTCCCCTGGACCTGGTCGAGGCGCGCGGGCTGGCGGAACCAGAAGACGTTCCCGCTCAGGGAGTCGATGGGGAAGCGCGACCCCCGCTCGCTCCCCGGGGCGAAGCGGACGTCGTGCAGCCGGCCGTTCAGCGCCGTCATGTGCACGGTGCGGACGTACCCCGTGTCGGGCTTCGGCGCCGCGCGCACCATCACCGGCGCGGTGTCGGCCAGGAGGACGCGGAGCTCGCGCAGGCGCGCGCGGGGCGAGAGGGTGGTGTCGGGGCGGAAGGGGAGCTCGACGACCGCCGTCCCGTTGACCACCCGGATGCTGTCGAGGATCGTCACCCGCTCCACCCGCGGCTGCGTGGTGTCGCGCGGGCCCTGCGCGGCGAAGAGCGCCTGGTAGTTCCAGAGCGAGTCGCCCGGCATCTGGAAGACCCAGATCCGCGGGTTGTACAGCGTGAGCCGGTTGATGACGATCCGGGGGGTCAGCAGCGTCCGGACGTCGTACTCCAGGAAGGCGGAGTCGGCGAGGACGAAGGGGCGCCGCTCGCGGTCGACCAGCCGCACGTCGTAGAGCTTCGCGCCCTCGAAGAGGTCCCCGGCGATCCGCTCGACCGCCAGCGTCCCGTTGACGCTCTTCCCCAGCGCGTCGAGGGTGAGCCCCAGGACGAACTCGTGCCCCCGGTTGGTCCGGGCGACGAGGTTGAGGACGAGGAAGGCGACGGCGACGCCCATCACCAGCCCGCCCAGCCCCCACGAGAGGAGGCGGACGGCGGAGGAGCGGGGGCGGCGCGGCCGGGCGGGCCGGTCCGGACGGTCAGGCTCCGCCATGGCGCGCCTCCTCGCGGTCCTCGGCGAAGATCGACGCCACGGCGGCGCGCCCTTCCGCGTCCAGCGGCGGCCGGCCGCGGCGGAAGAAGACGTGCCGGCTGGTGGGGACGAAGTCGTCCGCGTCTTCGAAGTACATGTAGTGCGTCACCCGGATGGTGCGCGTGTCGAGCTGGAGGACGTTCAGCGAGTTCTTCTCGGCCTCCCGGGCCCGCCCCCGCCGCGAGGTCGTCGTCCCGCTCTGGGCGATGACGATCCCGTGCTCGCGGTCCTTCCCCGCGTAGACGTCGAGCGAGTTCCCGATGTACGCCCGGTGGAGGTGCCCGCCCAGGATCAGGTCCACCTTCATGGCCGTGAAGGCGTCGAGCGCCCGCTTGGCCCGCGGCATCACCTGCGCCCCCTCGAAGTCCGGCGGCGGCGCGAAGTGGTGGTGCGCCACCACGATCCGCAGCGTCTCGTCGGGGAGCCCGGCGAACGCCTCGCGCGCCAGGTCGAGCTGCCACTGGTGGATGCGCCCGTTGGTGACGGCCCGCAGCGGCGCCGTGCTGTTGAGCGAGACGATCACCGCGTGCGGGAGCTCGGTCACCGTGTCGAGCGGCTCGGTGATGTGCTTCCGGTAGTACCGGTACGGGTCGAAGACGCGCTCCCACGCCCGGTACAGCGGGACGTCGTGGTTCCCCGGCGTCACGATCGTCGGCACCTTCGGGAGCCGGTCGAGGAACGCGCGCGCGGCGGCGAACTGCTCTTCCCTCGCCCGCTGCGAGAAGTCGCCCGAGGCCACGATGACGTGCGGCCCCAGCCGCGTGGCGAAGACCCGGAGCGCCTCGCCGACCCGCTCGAGGTACGGCGGCCCGAAGTGCAGGTCCGAGACGTGGAGGAGCGTGATCAAGCCGGCCGACCGAACGGGTTCGCTGTGACGTGCCAGACCAGACGGACGAGAAGGATGCGACGGGCGTGCCACGGCCGTTTCCATCGGCGGCGACGGAGGGCGGATCGGGGGCGGCTCCGGGGCGGATTCCAGGCGGTTCGACCGGCTTCCGTCGCATCCCTCCGCCGCGGCGCCCCCTCCCCCGCCCCTCCCCCGCTGCGCGGGAGAGGGGAGAACTTCGATTGCGCGACGCGATCCATCCGCGCACCACTTGTGGGAGAGAGTGGCGAGCCTGAAGCGAGCCGGGTGAGGGCCCCGCGCCGGAGCCCGCGTCCCGCGACGAATCCCGATCCCGATCGCGATCCCCGGCCCTACCCCCGCACCAGCCCCGGAAACGGCAGGTCCGCCCGCGCGTTGAGGTCGAGCCCCGCCCTCTCCCCCGCCTCCCAGCGGAAGCGCGCCGCGCGGGCGATCATCGCCGCGTTGTCGGTCGACAGGCGGGGCGAGGGGGCGTAGAGCTCGCCGTCCGCGCCCAGCCGCCGGCGGATCTCCTCCCGCAGCGCGCGGCTGTTGGCCACGCCGCCGCCCAGGACCACGCGCCGGCACCCCGTCTCCTTCACCGCCCGCAGCGTCTTCGAGGCGAGGACGTCCACCGCCGCCGCCTGGAAGGACGCGGCGACGTGCGGCGTCTCCGCTTCCAGCGTCCCCGCCGCCTGGAGGTCGCGGACGAGGAGGCGCAGCGCGTTCTTGAGCCCGCTGAAGCTCATCTCGTAGAACTCCGCGTCCCCCGGCCGCTCGCCGCGGTTGAGGAGGGGACGGGGGAGCCTGTGCCGCTTCGGATCCCCGGACTCGGCGGCGCGCTGGATGGACGGGCCGCCGGGGTACGGGAGCCCGAGGATCTTGGCCGCCTTGTCGAACGCCTCCCCCGCCGCGTCGTCGCGGGTGGCGCCCAGGAGGTGGTACTCGCCCCAGCGCGGGACCCAGAGGAGCATCGTGTGGCCGCCGGAGACGAGGAGGGCCACGAAGGGCGGCTCGGCCTCCGCGTGCTCCAGCGCGGTGGCGAAGAGGTGCGCCTCCATGTGGTGGACGCCCACCACCGGCTTTCCCTCGGCCCACGCCGCCGCCTTCGCCCAGGCGACCCCCACCAGGAGCGCGCCGATGAGCCCCGGCCCCGCCGTGACCCCGAAGACGTCGATCTCGTCCAGCCCCACCCCCGCCTCGCGCAGGGCACCGTCGACCACGTCGTCGAGCGTGCGCAGGTGGGCGCGCGAGGCCAGCTCGGGGACGACGCCGCCGTAGAGGCGGTGGATGTCCTGCGAGTAGATCACGTGCCCCAGGAGCTCGCGCTCGCCCCGCAGCACCGCCGCCGACGTCTCGTCGCACGACGTCTCGATCCCCAGCACCAGCGGCGCGCTCATCGGGGCGGGGCGGCGCGGAGGGATTCGGCGGGCGGCGCGGGAGCGGGGGCGACGCGGACGCGCGCCGGGACGGTGCGGACCTCGGCGCCCGCGGGGACGCCGGTGACGACGACGGGCGCCTCCACCCCGCCCGGCGGGACGGGGACGGGGAGCGAGTCGGAGGGGACCGTGGCGCGGACGCCGATCGGGAGGATGGCCCGCACGCTCCGCTCGGGGCCGCGGACGCGGAGCTCCACCTGCGCCGGCGTCGCGGCCAGCCCGGGGGGCGGCGAGACGGGGACCACGGCGAAGGCGCGCTCCACCCGCCGGTCGACCCCCCCGCTCACCCGCACGTCTCCCGCCGAGAGGGTGACGCCCCCCAGCCCCGCCGTGTCGACCTCGGCGCGGCGGGTGAAGGAGGTGTCGTCGTCGGGGACGATCTCGAAGGGGCGGGTGAAGAGCGCCGAGAGGGTGTCGAGGACGTTCTCGGGGCCGGTGGCGCGCACCGTGGCCGGGGCGACGCGGAGCGAGTCGCCGACGACGTAGCGCTCCAGCGAGCGGGCGGCGACGCGGGCGCGCACCGGGACCTCGCGGGTCACCACCCGCTCCAGCTCGAGGCGCACCACCGCCGGGCGGACGTCCTGGGGGCTCACCCGCAGCCCCTCGGGGACGCGGACCATGGCGGGGTCGAGGACGAAGGAGCGCGCCGCCCCCACGTCGCGGACCGGGAGGACGAGGACGGGGCGGTCGAGCGCCAGCTCCCAGAGCTCGCGCCCCGGGCCGGTGAAGCGCACCCGCACCTCCGCCGGCTCCGGGCCCCCGGTGAGGACGTACGCCGGGTCGCGGACCACCGGCTCCACGCGCACGGGGATCCACTGCGTCGTCACCTGCTCGGCGCTCACCACCGCCCAGAGGAGGACGGCGAGCGCCAGCGCCGCCAGCTTGAGCCGCCAGTTCTGCGCGAGCGCGCGAAGCCGGATCCGCCTGGGCACCCCCCTACTCCTTCAGCAGGCGCCGGATCAGCTCGACGTTGGCCTCCGAGTCCCACTCCGTGGCCCCGATCACCTTCTTGCGGATCACCCCGTCCTTGCCGATCAGGAAGGTCTCCGGCACCCCCGTGGTCCGGTACGCCCGCTGGATCTCGCCCGAGGGCTGCTGCCAGAGGGTGAAGGTGAGCCCCATCTCCGTCGCGAACGCGTCCACGTCGCCGCCGGGGCGGCCGTCGCGGTCGGCCTCGCCGGGCTTCGCGTCGATGCTCACGGCCACGATCTTCAGCCCCTCGTCGGCGAGCTCGCGGTGGAGGCGCTCCATCGAGGGCATCTCCTCGCGGCAGGGGGGGCACCAGGTGGCCCATACGTTCAGCAGCACCACCTGGCCGCGGAGCCCGGAGAGCTTCACCGGCTGGCCGTCCATCCCCGTCGCGACGACCTCGGGCGCGTCCGTCCCCACCTCCACGGGGAGGAAGCGGCCGCGCGCCATCCAGCCGGCGCCCAGGAGGGCGGCCAGCACCAGCGCCACCGCCCCGACGAAGATCCACTGCTTTCGGTTCTGCTCGGCCATCTCTCGGTGCGTCTCTCTATCTTCTGTTGCTGCCGGGGCTTTTACGGCAACGGCAACTTCAAAGGCGAACTGCGGATTCGGGCGTGTCCCTCCGCTGCGCTCCGGGCCGGGCTGCGGGCGCAGTAGCAAACGATACTACCGTTTGCAACTGCGCGGAGCCCCTGGCGGACTCCATGCGCGCCGCGTCGTCGTCTCGGATCGCGGTCCCCTTCGCATTCCCCTCCGCCAGGGTCTCCGCCCTTCGGGCCCGCATCCCTCACGCAACATCGTGGAACGGCGGAACTTCGATCGCGTTTCGACGAGCTTCCGTCGCATGCCTCGGCCTCCGCCGCCCCCCTCCCGCGGCCCCTCACCCCGCACGCAGTAGGCGTGCGGGGGAAGGGGAGACCCCCAACCTGATCCGCGACTTACGATCTCTCCCCCACCCCACCGCCCGCCTCGCGCGCCGGGCCAAACGTCCCCTCTCCCGGAACGGGTCCCGGAACGGGAGAGGGTGGCGAGCCTGAGCCTAAGCGAGCCGGGTGAGGGCCGCGGGGCCGGAGCGCACACCACCCCCCGTCGCCCCACCACCCCCAGCGCACTCACGCACTCACGCACTCCCTACCCCACCTCCGGCCGCGAAGTCCCCGCCCCCGCCCCCGGCTCCTCCGGCGGCTCCGTGGGCTCCGGCTGGGGCTCGGACGGCTCCTCCGCGGCCTCGGCGGGCGCGGCGCTGTCCGCGGGGACGGCCACCGTGTCGGCCGGCGCGGGCGGGTTGGGGTCGGTCCCCGACACCACCACGCTGATCGCCCCGCCCATCCGGATGCTGTCGCCCGCCGCCGGCGCCTGCGAGGCGATCCCGCCCAGCGGCTCGGCGGAGTTCGGATCGTACGTCACCCGGCCCAGGCGGAGCCCCGCCGCCTGGAGCCGCGCGCGCGCCTCCTCCAGGGGGAGCGTCACCACGCCGGGGGCCACGATCCTCGGGGGGCCCGCGCTCAGCGTGATGATCACCGGCCCGGGGACGGCCACCTGCTGCCCCGCCGCGGGGGTGAGCGAGAGGATCCGCCCCTCGGGCGCCATGTCCTGCACCCGCCGCAGCCGCACCTCGAAGCCCATCCGCTGCAGCAGCGCGATGGCGTCCGTCTCGCCCATCCCCGCCACCGAGGGGACGCGCCGGAGCTCGGGGCCGCTGCTCAGCAGGACGCGCACCGCCGAGCCGCGGCTGGCCTCCTGGCCGGGGAGCGGCACCTGCGCCAGCACCCGCCCGCGCGCCACGCGGGGGTGCGTGAGCGCCGTCCCGCGCTCCATCTCCAGCCCGGCGCGGTCCAGCATCCGCTCGGCCTGCGCCTGCGTCCGCCCGCGCAGGTCGGGGACCGTCACGATCGGCGACCGCCCGAAGCCGGGGAAGAAGAGGAGCATGATCGCCAGGTACCCCAGCGCGAACGAGGCGAGCCCCACCTGGACGATCCGCTTCAGGAGCGTCCGCTCGCTGAAGTAGGCGCTCACCCGCCGGGGGACGCGCGGGCGCCAGTCGCGCGGCGGGCGCGGCTTCGTCCCCGTGCTCACGCGCGCCTCCGCAGCCGCGCCGCGAAGGCGCCGTCGAAGCCGTGGCGCTGCGGAAGGACGCAGAGGCGCCCCGCCCCGTCGACGAGCGCGGGGTCCACCGCGCCCTCCGCCGGGCCGGGCTCGAATTCGGGATGCCGCGCCAGGAAGTCCTCCACCTGTCTCTCGTTCTCCTCGGGCTCCAGCGAGCACGTCGAATACACCAGCCACCCCCCGGGGCGCACCAGCGCCGCCGCCGCCCCCATCAGCTCGCGCTGCAAAGCGACGAGCGCGTCCAGGTCGCCGGGCCCCACCCGCCACCGCCCGTCCGGGTGGCGGCGGAAGGTCCCCGTCCCCGTGCACGGCGCGTCCAGGAGGACCAGGTCGCCGCTCCCCTCGCGGAAGGGGGGGAAGCGCGAGTCGGCCACCACCGGGCCCACCCGGTGCGGCCACCCCACCCGCCCCGCGTTCTCCGCCACCCGCGCGATCCGCCGCGCCGAGAGGTCGGCCGCCGCCACGTGGGCGGCGCGCTCGGCCATCCCCAGCGCCTTTCCCCCCGGCGCCGCCGCCACGTCCAGCACCGTGGCCCCCTCGGGGACCGCCGCGTAGCGGACGACGAGCGCCGCCGCCGGGTCCTGCACCACCGCGGGGAGGGCCGCGAGCGCCTCGGCCGCCGTCGCGGGGGGGAGGACGCGGAGCGAGTCGGGCGAGAGAGGCACCGGCTCGGCCTCGATCCCCGCCTCGCGGAGCCGCGCGATCGCGTCCTCGACGGAGAGGCCGAGGGGGCGGAGGAAGAGCTCGGGGCGGGCGTTGTTGGCCTCCGCCAGCGCGCGCGCACCTTCCGCGCCCCAGCGGAGGACCCACCGCTCGGCCAGCCACCGCGGGTGCGAGCCCCACGCCGCCACGTGCCCCGCGGGATCGCGGGCGGGGTCGGGGAAGCGGAGGGACGCGCGGCGGCGCTGGAGGTTCTGGAGGACGCCGTTGACCAGCCCGGCCGCCCGCCCCGCCCCCGCCGCGCGCGCCAGCTCCACCGACTGCGAGACGGCGGCGTACGGGGGGACGCTCCCCATCTCCAGGAGCTGGTACGCCCCCAGGCGGAGGACGTCGAGGACGTCGGGGTCGAGCTTCTCCACCCCGCCCTTCACCAGCGCGCCCAGGAGGTGGTCGATCCGGCCGCGGAGGCGGAAGGTGCCGTAGACCAGCTCCTGCGTCCAGGCGCGGTCGCGCGGCTCCAGCGCCGACGCCGCGTGGTCGAAGGCGCGGTCGGCCAGGTCGCCCGCGCGGACGCGCGCCAGCGTCTCCAGCGCCGCCCGACGCGTCCGGGTGACCCGGCCCTCCGCCATCCTTTAGTCCAGCATCCCGGCCAGCGGCGAGGAGGGGACCGCCCGCTCGCGCCGCGGCATCCGCCCCGCCAGGTACGCCAGCCGCCCCGCCTCGGTGGCCAGCGCCATCGCCCGCGCCATCCGCACGGGGTCGCGTGCCTCGGCCAGCGCCGTGTTCATCAGGATCCCGTCGACCCCCTGCTCCATCGTCAGCGCGGCGTCGGAGGCCGTCCCCACGCCGGCGTCGACGATCACGGGGACGGAGAGGCGCGCCTTGATCGTGCGGACGTTGTAGGGGTTCACCAGCCCCAGCCCGCTCCCGATCGGCGAGGCCAGCGGCATCACCGCCGCGCACCCGGCGTCCTCCAGCCGCAGCGCCGTGATCAGGTCGTCGTTGGTGTACGCCAGCACCGTGAACCCCTCGGCCACCAGCGTCCTCGCCGCCTTCAGCGTCGCCTCGGCGTCGGGGAGGAGCGTCTCCTGGTCGCCGATCACCTCGAGCTTCACCCAGTCGGTGAAGCCGGCGGCGCGGGCGAGGCGGGCGTAGCGGACGGCGTCCTCGGCCGTGTAGCACCCGGCGGTGTTGGGGAGGAGGAGGAAGCGCTCGGGGTCGAGGTGGAAGAGGACCCCCTCCTCCTTGGTGCGGTCGAGGTCGACGCGCCGCACGGCGACGGTGACCACCTCGGCCCCCGACGCCTCGATGGCGGCGACCATCTCGTCGTTCCCGCGGTACTTCCCCGTCCCCACCATCAGCCGCGACTTCAGCGCGCGCCCGGCGATCACCAGGGGCTCGTCGACGGTCTGGGGGGCGGCGGTGTCCAGCGTGGCCATGCTTATGTGCTCCAACGGGTTGGGATCGGGATCGGGATCGGGATCGAAACGGCGACCGAAACTGCCCGGACCGGATGACGTCGTACGTGCGAGCTCCGCGCGGGGGCCCTCACCCGGCTCGCTCAGGCTCGCCACCCTCTCCCAATAATGGGAGAGGGTTGGGGGTTTTCGTGCGCCTCGCCAGCATCGTCGCGAGGTCGGCTTCGCGGTCGAAAGACGGCCCTCGGTGCGCGAAGCGCGCGGGCGCAGCCCGCCAGTCCGCGCAGGCGGACTTCGCGCCGTTGTTGCCGCGGTGCCGCGGTTTCAACCGCCCGGCGCGGGCCCACCGATCCGCGCCGTTACCCCTTCCGAAACCGCACTCACGCACTCACGCACTCAACCCCCGCCCACGAAGTGCACCAGCTCGAACGCGTCGCCGGGCTCCACGGGGACGCCGTCGAGGGCGTCGCGGCGGAGGATGTCGCCGTTGCGCTCGACCACCACCGTTCGGGGGTGGAGGCCCAGGTGCTCCAGGAGCCCGGGGACGGCGAGGCCGGCGGGGACCTCCCGCTCGTCGCCGTTGATGCGGACGCGGATCGTCTCCGCGGCGGTGTCTAGCTGTGCCATGCGTCCAGGTATCGTCGTACCGCACGTGCGGGGTCGGGCGCGTCCCAGACCCCGCGGATCGCCGCCACCCCGGCGGCCCCCGCGCCGCGCACCTCCGCGACGCGCTCCGGCGTCACGCCGCCGATGGCGACCACGGGGACGCCGAGGAGCGCCATCCCCTCCACCAGCGCCGTCCCCGCGCCCTCGCGCCCCGGGTGCGACGGGGTCTCGTAGACGTGGCCGACCACCAGGAAGTCGGCGCCGCCCTCCACCGCGTCGTACCCCTCCTCGGGGACGTGGGTCGAGACGCCGATCAGCGGCGCGTCGCCCAGGAGCGCCGCGGCGTCGTCCAGTGCCAGGCTCCGCGCCCCCAGCTGCACTCCGTCGGCCCCCGCCGCCAGCGCCACGTCCACCCGGTCGTTGACGATCAGGAGCGCGCCCGCGTCCATCGCCCGGAGCACCAGCTCCCCCGCCAGCTCGTAGAGCCGCCCCCCCGACGTCGCGCTCCACCTCCGCGGCCCGCGGACGCC
>DATACF010000396.1:0-5186 GCA_036259235.1 Longimicrobium sp.
GGCCCGCCACGCGACATGCGTGGCGGGCCGTCTCGCGTCCATCTCTACCTTTCCCGCTTCGTCGCCAGACCCGGACGATCCACTGTCCGGATCAGACCGGCACCGGCAGGAGCATCCGGAAGGAGTTCCGCGCGCGGTTCAGCCGGCTCTTCACCGTGCCGACGGGGATGCCGATCTCCTCGGCGATCTCCTCGTAGGTGCGGTCCTCCACCTCGCGCATCACGAACGGGATGCGGTGGTGCTCGTCCATCCGCCCGATGGCCGTGTCGATGGCCTCGCGCAGCTCGCGGCGGTACGCCTCGCGCTCGGGGTTGTGCCCCGTGGCCGCGAACTCCACCGGCCGGCTGGGGGCGCCCGAGCTGGAGACCTCCGGGCGCAGCTCCGAGAAGGCCGTCTCGCGCGGGCGCGAGCGGTTGCGGAACTCGTTCTTGAGGAGGTTGTTCGCGATCGTGTGGATCCACGTCGAGAACTTCCGCCCCGGGTCGTAGCTCTCGCGGGCGCGGTGGATCCGCAGGAAGGTGTCCTGCGTGAGGTCCTCCACCCGCTCCTTGTCGTTCAGGCGCTTGCGCAGGAAGCCCTGGATGCGCGGCTGGTACCGCTCCACCAGCACCCGGAACCCCTCGCCGTCACCCTCGGTGTATCGCTGGAAAAGCTGCTCGTCCGTCAGCTCCCGGAGCGGCACGGTGGCCTGCGCCGGGGCGGAGGTCGGGACGGTCATGCGCACGCCCCGCTCGGGGGTGCGCTGGGCCGCATCGAACTGCGCGGCCGCGCTGCTGAGGTCGATGAGCGTCTTCATGGCCTATAATCTAATGGGAAGGCCCCCGTTTGTCGAGGGCCGTTCATCGCTGAACCAAATTCATAACTGCCGTAAATATAAGGGGTTTACGCCTTACGCGCCACCCGTCCCCCCGGCGCCCCCCGCACGCCGCCGCGCCAGCGCCCCCCGGCGCGCCTCGGCCACGTTCATCCCCACGAAGAGGACGGACCCCAGCGCCAGCTGGAAGTAGAAGGTGAGCATCCGCCAGAGCGCCGTCGCCAGCCCGATGAGCCCCTGCGGCATCAGCGCCGAGTAGACCAGGACGAAGGCGGCCTCGGCCCCCCCGGAGGCGCCCGGGGTGGGGATGAACATCATCGCCGTGAAGATCACCCACTGGAGGAGGAAGAAGAGGACGGGGTCGACCGGCGCCCCCAGGAAGTACGCCACGGCGGTGGCCACCGAGTAGCGCGAGCTCCACTGGATGGCGGTGATGAGGAAGGTGAGGAGGAAGCGCATCTTCCCCCGCGCCACCACCATCCGCCAGACCCCCCGGAAGTCGTGCCGCGTCTTCCGCGACTTCCGCTTGAGGCGGGCGCTGAAGCGCAGGCCCCACCGCCGCGGCTGGCTCCCCGCCACCCCCTTGAGGACCGAGCGCCAGACGAAGCGGATCCCCAGCGTCACCGCCAGGAGGACGAGGGCGATGAACACCGCCCGCCCCTGGAGCTCCTTCAGCTGCCGCCCCACCGAGCCGAACACCGGGAGCTCCCACGCCTCCGAGACCACGAAGGCCACCGGGAGGGCGGTGGCGAAGAAGATCAGGTCCTCCAGGTACCCCAGGGTGACGATGGAGGCCGCCTGCCCCTGGGTGATCCCCTTCTGCACCATCATCCCCCAGCGGAAGACCTCGCCCCCCGAGGAGGTGGGGAAGACGGAGGAGGCCAGCTCGGCGCCCAGGGTGATCCGGAAGGTGTCGGCGAAGCGGACGCGGTACCCCACGAAGCGCGTCCAGATGAGGAGCCGGAGCGCGTTGGTGAACCAGGGGATCAGGGCGAGGAGGAGCGCCAGGTAGAGGTACGTCCGGTCGAGCGCCGCCAGGTTGCGGAGCACCGAGTGGTCGGTGGCGAACCAGGAGAGGGCCAGGTTGGCGAGGACGCCGATGGGGACGAAGACGAGGGAGGTGCGGAAGACGCGGTCGAGCCCCCGCGACAGACGGCTCTGGGGCGCCTGGGGCTCCAGCGGCTTCTTCTCGCGCCTCATCCCGCCCCTCCCCCGCGAGAAGCCGCGATCACCCGGGCGTAGCTCTCCACCAGCCGCCCGTTGATGACGCTCCAGTCGCGCGCCGCGGCCGCCTCGCGGGCCCGCGCCCCCATCCGCGCGCGGGCGGCGCCGTCGCGGAGGAGCCGCTCGACGTGGGCCGCCAGGTCGGTGGGGTCGTTGGCGCGGGCGACGTACCCGGTCTCGCCGGGGGTCACCAGGTCCGGGGGGCCGCCGCGGTCGGCGACGACGGCGGGGAGGCCGGAGGCGTGCGCTTCGACGATCACGTTGCCGAAGGTCTCGGTGGTGGAGGGGAAGACGAAGACGTCGCCCGAGGCGTACCAGCGGGCCAGCGCCTCGCCGCTCTGGTGCCCGGCGAAGAAGGCGTCGGGGAGCGCGCGCTCCAGCTCGGCGCGCATCGGCCCCTCCCCTACGAGGACGAGGCGGTAGTGGTTTCCGCGCTCCTTCAGGACGCGGTCCATCGCCACCAGGTCGGCCAGGTCCTTCTCCTTCACCAGACGCGAGACCATCAGGAGGACGGGCGTCTCGTCGTCCGCCCCGACGGTGCGGCGGATCTCGGGGTCGCGGAAGGCGGGGGAGAAGCGGGAGACGTCGATCCCGCGAGACCAGAGCTCGGTGTGGCCGATCCCGTGCCCGGCCAGCTCGGCGATGATGGCGTTGGAGGGGGCGTAGACCCGCTCGCAGCGGCCGTAGAAGGCGCGCATCATCCGCCACCCCAGCCCCTCCAGCCCCCCGAAGCCGTAGAAGCGGAAGTACGAGACGAAGTGGGTGTGGAAGGAGGAGACCACGGGGATCCCCCGGCGGTTCCCGTATCTCTCGGCGCGCCAGGCGATCGGGGTGGGGCTCACCACGTGGATGAGGTCGGGCCCGTAGTCGTCCAGGCGCTGCGAGGCTTTGTGGCCGACCGGCAGGCTCACCCGGTAGTCGGGGTAGAGCGGGAAGCGCACGTAGGGGACGCGGCGCACCCGGTGGGCCCAGGGGAGCTCGGCCGGGGGGACGAACGGCGAGAAGACCCGGAAGTCGACGCCGCTCCGCTCCAGGTAGCCGAAGAGCTGCGCCAGCGTCCGCGACACCCCGTCGACGTGGGGGAGGAGGCTTTCGGTGAAGTATGCGACCTTCATCGCGCGTGCGCCGGCGCCCCCGTTCTCTCGGTTCCGCCCAGCCGTGGGCGCGGTTCGTCTCGCGGTGGAAAGGGTGGCAATGTAAGCGCCCACCCGCGCGGCTGACAGGGCCGCGAGACCGCCGTGCCCCCGCAGCGCATCGAACGGGCCGGGGCGTCCACACGGCGGCGAGTCGTCCCGACGCGCCGCGGTGGGCGGCCCGAGCGGCATCCTCTTACCCCTTATCCCCCGATCTCCGCCTCAAAGGGTAACATGTTGCCACTTACGGAGCCCGCGCCGGCGCCCGCCGCGGCTTGCCCGGCGCCCGCTCCCGGTGCTATGCTTGCGGTACCAAGCGTCCTCCGCCACCGGGGGACGTTTTCCGTCTCAGGGACCGGCGCGAGACCCTTCATTCGAGAGGAACGAGACCGTGGCGCAGGAGACCAAAGCCCGCACCGCCATCCAGCCCACGCGCGAGGAGGACTACGCGCAGTGGTACCAGGCCGTGGTGCGCGACGCCGACGTGGCCGAGATGTCGCACGTGCGCGGCTGCATGGTCATCAAGCCGTGGGGATACGGCGTGTGGGAGAAGCTGCAGCAGACGCTCGACCGCAACATCAAGGCGGCCGGGGCGGTCAACGCCTACTTCCCGCTCTTCATCCCCTTGAGCTACCTGGAGCGCGAGGCGGCGCACGTGGAGGGGTTCGCCAAGGAGATGGCGGTCGTCACCCACCACCGGCTGGAGGCGCGCGACGGGAAGCTCGTTCCCACCGGCGAGCTGGCCGAGCCGCTGATCGTCCGCCCGACCTCGGAGACGATCATCGGCGAGTCGATGGCGAGCTGGGTGCAGAGCTACCGCGACCTCCCGCTCCTCCTCAACCAGTGGGCCAACGTGGTCCGCTGGGAGCTGCGGCCGCGCGTGCTCCTGCGCACCACCGAGTTCCTCTGGCAGGAGGGGCACACGGCGCACGCGAGCCACGACGACGCCATGGAGTACACGCTCCGCATCCTCCACGAGGTGTACGCGCGCGTCGTCGAGGAGGACCTGGCGGTGCCGGTGATCCCGGGCGAGAAGACGCCGGGGGAGCGCTTCCCCGGGGCCGAGAACACCTACTGCATCGAGGCGATGATGCAGGACGGGCGGGCGCTCCAGGCCGGGACCAGCCACTACCTGGGGCAGAACTTCGCCACGGCGTTCAACATCGCCTTCCAGAGCGCCGAGGGGGGCCAGGAGCACGCCTACACCACGTCGTGGGGCGTCTCGACCCGGCTGATCGGCGCGCTGGTGATGACGCACGCCGACGACAACGGCCTTCGCGTCCCGCCCCGGGTGGCGCCGCACCAGGTGGTCGTCGTCCCCATGCTCCGCAAGGAGGGCGCGGAGGAGGTGCTGGCGTACGCGCGCCGGGTGGCCGACGAGATCCGGGCGCAGACCTTCGCGGGGGGGCGGCCGATCGAGGTGCTGGTCGACGACTCGCTCTACGAGGCGCGCGACAAGAAGTGGAAGTGGGTCAAGCGCGGGGTGCCGCTGCTGCTGGAGCTGGGCCCCAAGGACATGGCCAACGACGGGGTCTCGTACCTCCCCCGGAGCGGCGAGCCCACGGCGTACGTCCGTATCGGGCGCGAGGAGTTCGTGGGGCGCGTGGGGCGGATCCTCGACGAGATGCAGACCGGCTACCTCGAGGAGGCGCGCGCCTTCCAGCGGGCCCGCACCCGGCGCGACATCGCTGACTGGGAGGCGTTCCGTGCCTATTTCGAGGAGGGGGGCGAGAGCGCGCCGGCGTCGGCGCAACCCGGCTTCGTGGTGGCCAAGTGGTGCGGCGACGCGGCGTGCGAGGAGAAGGCGCGCGAGCTGGGCGTCACCATCCGCTGCCTCCCCTTCGACCAGAGCGGCACCGGGGGCGCGTGCGTGGTCTGCGGCCGTCCCGCCACGACGGACGCGGTGTACGCCCGGGCGTACTGACATGGCGAGGGGGGCCAGACCCGTCGTTCCGAAAAAAGACGAAGAGTCTCACGCAGAGAAGCAGAGTCAGCAGAGAACCCCCTCTGCTAGC
>DATACF010000397.1:0-1576 GCA_036259235.1 Longimicrobium sp.
CCGATCCTCCTCCTCCCGCGTCCGCTTTCTCCGCCGCCGGCGGCGGGCCCGGAGACTTAAGTCGATACGCATCAATCGCTTATTCAATAAAACGACTGCAATGTCCCGACATTGATCCGGCGCGCATGACGCGGTGCGTGAAGAGGCTGAAATCCGCTAATCGCCTGCCTCTTCACGAGTTGAGACGGATGGACATGACGCGCGTAAGTCGAGGTTGTTGACAACGGCCGGCGGGGGCACTATCGTGGTCTTCCCCCACATCGTCCGTCCGGCCAGTCCCGGAACCCCCGCAGTACCCGCATGATCTTCTCCGCCATGATGATGGCGGCGTCCCTGCACGCCGCCACGGCGCCGCTCGCGCGCGCCCACCCCGACTCGGCCCGTCCCGCGCGCGCGGCGATGGGCGCCAGCCACGACCTCGCCTCCGCCGCCGAGGCGGGCCTGAGCGCCGTGTCGCTGATCCGCGCCGAGGAGGCGGTCCACGAAGACATGCGGCGCGGCGCCTTCCCCGGCGCGGCGCTCGCCATCGGGCGCGGCTCCCGCGTCGTCCTCGAGCAGGGGCTCGGGGAGCGCGGGCGCGGCGCCGACGCCCTCCCGGTCGACCCCGACCGCACCGTCTACGACCTGGCCTCGCTCACCAAGGTGGTGGGGACGACCACGGCGGTGATGCTCCTGGTCGAGGACGGCCGCATCCGCCTCGACGACCCCGTCGCCGCCTATCTCCCCGAGTTCACGGGGGGCGGCAAGGAGCGCGTCACCGTCCGCCACCTCCTCACCCACACCTCCGGGCTCCCCGCCGGCACCGACGTCCCCGCCGGGCTCTCGCCCGAGGAGGCCGTCCGCCGCGTCCTCCGCACCCCGCTGGTGCATTCGCCGGGAATGCGGGTGGAGTACTCGGACGTGGGCTTCGTCGTCCTCTTCGCCGCCGCCGAGCGCGCGGCCGGCGAGCCGCTCTACCGGCTCCTCGACCGCCGCGTCTTCGGGCCGCTGGGGATGCGCTCCACCAGCTACGCCTTCGGCGAGGGGTGCGGCCGCTGCGCCGGCACCTCGCGCGACCGCGGCGGCCTCTACCGCGGCCGCGTCCACGACCCCATCGCCCGGCGCATCGGCGGGCTGGCGGGGAACGCCGGGCTCTTCAGCACCGCGCACGACCTGGCCCGCTTCGCGGCGATGATGGCCAACGGCGGCCAGCTCGACGACATCCGCGTCTTCCGGGCGTCGACGGTGCGGGCGTTCACGCAGCGGCAGCCGGGGACGGGGACGCGGGCGCTGGGGTGGGACACCCCGGGGCGCCCCGGCACCGGCGCCTCCGGGGCGCGCGCCTCCGAGCGCTCCTTCGGCCACACCGGCTACACCGGCACCTCGCTCTGGGTCGACCCCGACCGCGGCACCTGGGTGGTGCTGCTGACCAACCGGACGTACGACAGCGAGAACAACAACCGGATGCAGGCCCTCCGCCGCGAGGTCCACGACCGCGTCGCCGAAGCCGCCGACGCCTACGGCCGCTTCTCCGCCAGCGGGCTCTGACCCGCGTACGCCAGAGCACGGAGCGGCCCGCGCCTCCATCGCGCGGGCC
>DATACF010000398.1:0-6121 GCA_036259235.1 Longimicrobium sp.
ATCAGGCCGTCGGGGTTGACGCCGTGGAGGAGCACCAGCGCCAGGAGCGCCGCCATCAGCCCCCCGAAGGCGAAGCGCTCGCGCCGCCCCAGCAGCACCGTGGCCGCGAACCAGGCGAAGAGCACCGCCAGCCACCCCATGAACGCCGTCGTGTACAGCCGCAGCTCCGTCAGCCCGTACGCCGCCTGGTAGAGCCGCATCCGGTGCAGCGCCGACGCCACGATCACCAGGAGCAGCGCCACCATCGCCCCGGCCAGGAGGCGGAAGGTCCGCTCCACGCGCGCGCTCTCCTTCCGCAACAGCCACTCGGCCACCAGCAGCATCGGGAGCACCATCCCCGCCACCCACACCAGCTCGAAGAACCCCCGCCGCGCGTACTGCGCGTACGTCGTCGTCCCCGGCGCCTCCACCATCGCCGCGCTCCCGAAGAAGTACGGCACCTGCACCGCCACGAAGGCCAGGAACAGCACGTTCAGCAGCCCCAGCACCGTCGCCGTCTCCACGATCCCCACCGACGGCTTCCTCGGGAGCTTCCGGTCCGTCGGCGGCGCCTCGGGAGGGAGGACGAGCGGGCGCAGGATCCCCCCCGCCACCCAGGTGAAGAGCGCCGCCAGCATCAGGTGCGACGCGAAGTCGCCGTCCCCCGAGAAGAGGCGGCCCAGCAGCCGCTCGAACGCCGCGTCGGCCGAGGCCAGGAGCGCGCCGAAGAGGAGGAGGAGCGGCACCGCCACCGTGAGCCCCCGCGCCACCCCCGCCGCCGCGCGCGACCACCGCCCGCGCGGAAGCTCGGCCCAGCGCACGTCGCGCCCCACCAGCCGCGCGGGGCCCGAGACCGTCTCCCACGCCGCCTCCACCAGCCCCACCGCGTGCGCCGCCAGCCCGGCGCGCAGCACCGCCCCGCCCCGCGCGCGGTAGACCGCCAGCCCCAGCGTCACCAGGAGCGCGGCGAGGTCGAGCCCCTTCAGCGTCGGCGAGTCGCGCCACGCCATCAGCACCGCGACGCCCAGCGCCACCGGCGCCCACTCCAGCTCCGCGTCCCCCGCCGTCCACCGCTGGAGCGCGGCGGTGACCGCCACCAGCGCCAGCGTCCACAGCGCCAGGTTGAGCCCCCACGGGGTGGGCCGCAGGAGCCCGTCGCCCAGCGCGCCCAGGAGCAGGGCGCCCGCCGCGACGCCCAGCGCGTGGCGCGTGCGGTCGCTCATCGCCGCCGGCGGGGTCGTGGAAGGCGAGACGGCCGGGGCCGGGGCCGCGAAGGTGTCGGCACTCATCGTTCGCTTCTCCTCTTTCGCTCTCCGTTCAGCGCGCCGCGGCCCCGGCCGCCCCGGACGGGACGGCCGCGCGCGGGAGCTCGCCGCTCTCGTGGATCGTTCGCGATGACGGACGCGGCGCCACGTCGGGGAAGGAGCCGCGGCCGAAGAAGACCCCGTGCGCCGCCGCGCGGACGCCGGGGAGGCGGAGCCCCGCGCACGCCGCTTCGGCCAGGAGGGGCGAGCGGATGGACGACAGCGCGCGGCGCATGGCGATCCGCTTGCGGAAGTGCGCCCGGAAGCGCGCGCCCGAGTAGGCCAGGAGTGCCGCCTCGTCGCCCGTCGCCACGTACTCGACGGCGACGTGGGCGGCGAGCTCCGAGAGGCGGAGGCACGGGTCCAGCCCGCCCGCCGTGAGCGGCGACACCGCCCCCGCCGCGTCGCCCACCAGGAGCCCGCGCCGGTTCGCGATGTTCGCGAGGACGCCGCCCACGGGGATCCGCCCGCCGCGCCGCTCGTCCGGCGCGCGGTCCGCGATCCCGAAGCGCTCCGCCACCCGCGCGTGGAAGGCCTTCAGCGCCTCGGCCGGGCGGAAGCGCGCCGCGTGGCCGCCGACGCCCACGTGCGTCTCCTCCCCGTCCGCCACCACCCAGGCGATGTATCCCGGCGCCAGCACCGGGTCGAGCCAGCAGTGGAAGGCGGGCGGAGCGTCGGGGAGCGCGCCGCGCCAGACCTCCTCGACCCCCACGATCCACTCGCGGTTCTCGTCGAGCCCCAGCCCCCGCGCCACCCGCGACGCCGCCCCGTCCGCGCCCACCACGAAGCGCGCCCGCGCCTCCCGCGGCCCCTCCGCGTCCTCGAGGAGGAGGACCGTCTCCGTGGGCCCGTGGACGCACCCGGCGTAGCGCGTCCGCGGCGCCCACTCCACCCCCGCGCGCACCGTCTCGTCCAGCCAGCGGCGGTAGAGCGCCCCCATCCGCCCCACGCGGAACTCGTCGCGCGGGCTGTCGAGCGCCAGCGCCCGGCCGCGCGGCGAGAGGAGGACGACGCGGCGCACCGGCGGCCCCAGGCACGCTTCGGGGAGGTCGAAGTCCTCCAGCGTGCGGCGAACGAAGATCCCCGTGGTGTGCACCGCCTGGTCGACCGACGCCTTCGCGTCCACCAGGAGCACCTTCAACCCGCGCTCGCCCAGCCGCCGGGCCGTGTGCAGCCCCGCCAGCCCCGCGCCGACGACGGCGACGTCGTAGTCCGTCACGGCGCGCTCCCGGCCGCGGCCCCCGGCACCGTCGCGGAAGACGGGTCCAGACGGAGCCCCGTCCCCGGGGAGGAGAGGCGGTCCTCCTGGCCGATCCGCCGCCCACCCTCCACCGGGCAGGCGACATGGCCGCCGGCCTCGCGGAAGTCCTTCGCCGCCCCCGGCGCCCCCGCGTCTCCCGCGGCCGCCATCGAGACCAGGACCAGCACCCCGGCGTACCCCGCGCCCGTCCCCGCCACCCACCGCGTCGCGAAGGTGTTCCCCCGCGCCAGCAGGATCGCCGCCGACACCGCCGCGCACCCCACCACCCCCGCCGCCCCCAGGAGCGCCAGCACCGAGAGCGCCGCGCCCACGTCGAAGTTGAAGACCGGCCCCACCATGGCTTCCTCCCCCTCTCCCTCGTCGCACGTCGATCGTCGCCCCACCCCGCCATCCTTCCGATCCGCGCCGGCCCGGCTCACCCGATCCGGCCGATTCGTCCGATCCGGCTCACGCGATCCCGACCGGATCGACCAGAGCGAACGAATCCGACCGAACCGGCCGGTCCGCCTCACCCCGCCGCCGCCTCCGGCACCTTCCCGAACCGCCGCTCGCGCCGCCGGAACTCCGCCACCGCCTCGGCCAGCGCCGCCCCGTCGAAGTCCGGCCACATCCGCGGGGTGAAGACGAGCTCCGCGTACGCGCACTCCCAGAGGAGGAAGTCGCTCAGCCGCTGCTCGCCCCCGGTGCGGAGCAGGAGGTCCACGTCCGGCACGGGCCCCGGCGCCCCCACCGCCTCCCCCAGCGCCCGCGCGAACCGCTCGCGGTCGACCATCCCCCCCGCCTCCCGGTCCGACCCCAGGATCTCCGCCGCCCGCGCCAGCGCGTCGCGCGCCGAGTAGTCGATGGCGAGCCGCAGCACCAGCCGCCGCCCCTCCGCCGTCGCGGCCTCCGCCCCCGCCACCGCGCGCGCCAGCGCCTCCGGGAGGCGGTCGCGGCGGCCGATCACCTCCAGCCGGACGCCGTTCTCCACCAGCCGCGCCGTCTCCGACGCCAGGTACGAGCGGAAGAGCCGCATCAGCGCCCCCACCTCGCGCGGCGGGCGCCCCCAGTTGTCGCTCGAGAAGGCGTAGAGGGTCAGCGTGCCGACCCCGAGCCCCGGCGCCGCCTCCACCACGCGCCGCACCGCCTTCGCCCCCGCGCGGTGCCCCATCGCCCGTGGCATCCCCCGCGCGGTGGCCCAGCGGCCGTTCCCGTCCATGATCACGGCCACGTGGAGGCCGGTCGGAGCGTTCTGGAAAGTACTCTGCATCGTAAAGTCCTGGGTCGAAAAAAAAGGCCGCCGGCCCGCGAGCACCAGCTTCAGCGCTCGCGGACCGCCCGGATCAGCGCCTCCATGTGCGCCAGGTACGCCTCCAGCGCGCGCCGCCCCTCCGCCGTGATGCGGAACTCGGTGCGGGGGACGCGCCCCTCGAACGTCTTGGTGCAGGCCACGTAGCCGGCTTCCTCCAGCTTGCGGGCGTGCACGCTGAGGTTGCCGTCGGTCAGCGCCAGCATGTCCTTGAGCTCGCCGAAGGCCAGCGACTCGTTGACCGCCAGCGCGCTGACGATCCCCAGCCGCACCCGCTCGTGGATCAGCCGGTCGAGCTCCGGCGCCCCCGCCTCGGCGCCCCCCGCGATGCTCCGCAGCGGCCCGGCCGTGTCGGCGTGGCGCGCCGCCCCCGTCTTCTCAGCCACCGTGCCTCCTCGCGATCAGCGTCCCGAACACCACGTGCAGCCCCCCGAACCCCGCCGCCATGAAGGCGTCGCCCCACTCCGGCGGGGCGAAGAGCGCCACCGCGCCCAGGACCATGAACAGCACCCCCATCCCCGGCACCGCCCGCACCGAATAGCTCCCCGCCGCGATCGTCGCCGCCCCGAAGAGGGTCAGCCACATCCCCGGGAGGACGCCCACCAGCCCCGCGCGGAAGAGGACGATGGTCAGCACCCCGCCCGCCACCAGCGTCGGCGCCAGCGTCAGGACGAACTTCCGCCCCGGGCCCGAGCGGACCGACTCGCCCACGGCGCGCGCCTTCATCCCCGTCGTCACGATCCCCACCGCCGACGCGATCACCGCCGCGCCCACCCAGACGGCCAGCCAGTCGGCCGGCGAGCCCTGCCGGCCGGCCAGCACCGCGGCCAGGAGGCCGGTGACGCCGATCACCACCTGCCCCCACCCCGAGATCGCCGTGAAGCTCCCGGCGCGCTCCATCGTCTCGCGGATGAAGCGGAGGTTGTCGAGCGCGGCCTCGTGCAGCTCCAACGGCGGCTCTTGCGGTTCTTCGCTGTTCGGACGCAGGGGATGGATCGTCGCCATGGCTGTTACGATGCGGTGGGGATCACCGTCTGTCAAGTCCTTTGCTCGGTAAAGCAAGGGGCGTGCCCCCGGGTTTTCTGCTGGGCACTGGGCACTCCGAACTGCGAACTACGTCTTTGGGCATGTCCCTCCGCTGCGCTCCGGGCCGGGCTGCGGGCCGCGTAGGAAACGATACTACCGTTTCCAACGCGGCGAAGCCCCTGGCGGACTCTCCGCACTCCGCCGCCTCATTGCTGATCGCGGCCCCCTTCGCATTCCCCCCCGCCAGGGTCTTCGCCCTTCGGGCCCGCATCCCTCATGCAACGGCGTGGAACGGCGGAACTTCGATCCGGATCGACCTGCCTCCGTCGCATGCCCCGCCCCACCGTAGCAGCCGCGGTCTACCGGATCGTCCCCACCGCCACCAGCACCCCCGTCCCCGGGCTGAACGCCGTGTACCCCCGCACCACCTCGGCGCGGAGGTAGTACCCCCCCGTCGTGCGAATCCCGGCGCGCACCTCGCCCAGCGACTCGTTGCCGCGGATCTCCTCGTGGCCGCTCCCCACCTGCTGGCCCACGAGGGCGAGCGACGGCACCACCGGCCCCGCGTCGTACTCCGCCTTCACGGCGTACACCAGCAGGTCGTCCTGCTCGAAGTCCGTCTGCCGCGTTCCGAAGATCCCCACCCCCGCCTCCGCCTGCACGGCCAGCGCCCCCCGCGCCGCCCTCCCGCCGAGCGTCGCGAAGAAGTCGACGGCGTCACGGTCCAGCCCCACCGTGTTGTCCGTCGTCGGCAGCCGCGTCCCGAAGCGCAGCAGCGCCGCCACCGGCGCCCCCTCGCCCGTCAGTCGCACCGCCGTCGCGATCCGGTAGTCCCCCGCGTCCCGCCGCTCCCCGCCGTCCGCCGCCTCCACGAACGGCTCCGCCGGCGCGAACCGCCGCTCCTCGTCGAAGAGTCTCTGCACCGTCCCCCCCGCCTCCACCACCACCCTTCCGGTGCGCCAGAACGCCCGGAAGTTCCCCGCCTCCACCAGCGTCCCCTCCGTCCCCGCCAGCGACGCCCGCTGCTCCGGCAACCACCCCCCGCCCACCTCGACCGCCCACGTCCGCCCCGCGTCGAGCACCCGCCAATCCATCGGGTCGACCGGCCGGAGCTGCGCGATCACCGAAGCGGGAAAGAACGGGAGAGCAACCAGCGTGAACGACGCGAAACGACGACGAAAAAACATCGAGAAACCAGGAACGAGTGCCGAAGAACGAGATCGAAGACGCGCCCACCTCACCCGCCCATCACCTCCGCCCGCC
>DATACF010000399.1:0-2050 GCA_036259235.1 Longimicrobium sp.
CCCCGGTCGTTCTCGGGCGAATGCGCCCCGGCGCGCGCCCTGCCCCCCACCGAGCCCGGTCCCCCATGAAGCGCCTTCTCCTCGCCGCCCTCCCGGCGGCCCTCCTCCTGGCGGCGTGCGGCGACGGCCCCACCGGGACCGCCGCCGTGGCCTCCGTGTCGCTGGCCCCGGACGGCCGGACCCTGGCCGTCGGCGAGACCCTCGCCCTCGAGGCCGTCGTCCGCGACGTCCGCGGCGGCGCCCCCGAAGACCCCGAGGTCGACTGGAGCAGCGACGCCCCCGGCGTGGCCACCGTCGACGCCCAGGGGGTCGTCACCGCCGTGGCCGTGGGGACGGCGAACGTCCGCGCCGAGGTCGACGGAAAGAGCGCCTCGGTCCGCGTCGCCGTGGCCGCCCTCCCGCCCGAGTGCGGGCCGGGAGGGGCGGTGCGGAGCCTGGCCGTCGGCGAGGCGGCGGTCCTCGGCGGGGTGAGCGCCCACCGCCTCTGCGTCGACGGCGGCGCGGCGGGGAAGGAGTACGTCCTCGTCCCCTTCAACGGGAACGGCGACGGCGAGGACTTCCTCACCCTCACCTTCCAGACGCAGGGGACCGTCCCCGTCCTGGCCGCCTCCCCCGCGCGCGTCCCCTCGCGCCTGGCGGACGCCTTCGCGGCGCCCGCGCGCGACGACGAGTGGGCCGCGAAGCTGCGCGAGCGCACCTTCGGCGAGCTGGCCCCGCGCGCGGCGGGGGCCCGCGCCGCCCTCCGCGACCGGATCTCCGTGGGCGACGGAGGGCCGCGGCTGGCCACGCCGCGGAACGTGAGCGTGGGCGACCAGCTCACGCTGAACGCCACCGTCACCCGGTGCGAGGACGTGAGGCGGCGGACCGGGCGGGTGGTGGCCGTCACCCAGCACGCCGTCGTGGTGGCCGACGCCGCCAACCCGGCCGGGGGGCTCACCGACGCCGAGTACCGGGCGCTGGGCGAGCAGTTCGACGCGCTGGCGTGGCCGGTGGTGACCGGGGCCTTCGGGCTCCCCGAGGACGTGGACGACAACGGGCGGGTGCTCATCTTCTTCACCCGCGCCGTCAACGAGCTCACCCCCCCGGGGTCGGGGTCGTACGTGGGCGGCTTCTTCCACCCCCGCGACCTCTTCCCCACCCGAAACCGCGACCGGCTGGAGGGGTGCGAGGGGAGCAACTACGCCGAGATGTTCTACATGCTGGCCGCCGACCCCAGCGGCGAGGTCAACAACAACCCGCGGAGCAAGGAGCTCGTCCTCCGCGCCTCGGTGGCCACGCTCGCCCACGAGCTCCAGCACCTGGTCAACGCCTCGCGCCGGCTCTACACCGTCGAGACCGACTTCTACAACGAGGAGAAGTGGCTCAACGAGGGGCTGAGCCACATCGCCGAGGAGCTGGTCTTCTACGCGGCGACCGGGCTGGCCCCGCGCCAGAACCTGTCGAGCGCCGAGATCCTGGCCACCCCCGCGCGGCAGGACGCCTTCGCGCGCTATCTCCAGCAGAACTTCCAGCGCTACTCCCGCTTCCTCGTCGAGCCCGACGACGACACGCCGCTCGGCGAGGGCCCCGACGACGACGACCTGGCCACCCGCGGCGCGGCGTGGGTCTTCCTCCGCTACGCCGCCGACCGCAGGGGGGGCGCGGAGGGGGCGTTCTGGAAGGCGCTGGTCGACAACGACCGGCTGGGGATCGACAACCTCCAGGCGGCGCTGGGCACCGACCCGCGCCTCTGGGTCCGCGACTGGACGACCTCGGTCTTCACCGACGACGCCGTCCCCGGCGTGGAGGCGCGCTTCACTCAGCCCAGCTGGAACTTCCGCGCGACCTACGCCACCTACCCGCTCAACACCATCCGGATCGGCGCCAACGGGAGCGCGGCGGCGGGGCTCTTCGGCGGCTCGGGCTCCTTCATCCGCTTCGGCGTCCCCGCCGCCGGCACCGGGAGCATCACCGTCCGCGAGGGGAGCGGCCCGCCCCCCTCCGCCGCCTTCGTCACCATCGTCCGCACCCGGTAGCCTCTCGCGGACGAGGTTCGGACACCGAGAGCCCC
>DATACF010000400.1:0-2767 GCA_036259235.1 Longimicrobium sp.
GGGGCCCCGTGGACGCGCCACGGGGCCCCGCCGGACCCGCCCTCTTCGCGAAACCGTCAGCGCGCGCCGCCCGCGGCCGCGACGGCGCGCACCGGGGGCGGGGCGGCGATGGCGGCGAGGACGGGCTGGCCCTCGACGTTCTCGGCCACGCCCAGGAGCCAGAGCGCGGTGGCGGCGGTGTCGACCGTGTGGATCCCGGAGGCGAGCGTGTTCCCCGTCTTCACCCCGCGCCCCCAGGCGATCCAGGGGATGGTGACGTCGCGCGGGTCGCTGGAGCCGTGGCGGAGGCCGTGGCCGCCGTGGTCGGCGGTGACGATGACCGTGTAGCGCCCCTCGCCGAAGGCCCGGTCGGCCGCGGCCAGCACCCGCCGCACCGCCCCGTCGGCGCGCTGCACGGCGATGGCGTAGACGGGGCTCATCCACCCGGTGACGTGCCCCGCGTCGTCGGGCTCGCCGATGTGGACGAACATCAGGTTGGGGCGCCCCTCCTCGAGGTAGCGCTCCACGTTCCGCACCGTCGTCCCCGCGAGCCACCGCCCGTCGCCCTCGGGGGCCACGCCGTGGTCGAGGGTGCCCGGTACCAGGAGGTGGTTGAACTTCCCCTTGCTGAAGAACGCCGCCGTCGTGAGCCCCGCCGCGTGCGCGGTGGCGAAGATGGTGGGCGAGGCGACGACGCCGTGGACGTCGGTCTCGTTCTCGTTCCAGGTGATCCCGTGCGTGGCCGGGTCGACCCCCGTGAGCATGGAGGTGTGCGACGGGAGCGTCTTGCTGGGGAGGATGGTCCGCGCCTGGAACGACGCGCTCCCCTCGCGCGCCAGCCGCCCCAGCGTGTGCGCCCCGAAGCGCCCGATGGCGTCCGGCCGCAGCCCGTCGATGGAGGTCACCACCACGTGGTCGCTCACCGCCGCCCCCCGCGTCACCGCGGGCGCCGCGGCCCCTTCCGCCAGGCGGAGGGCGGGCGAGGGCGCGCTCACCACCACCGGCGGCGCGGGGGCGCACATGGCCAGCGGGAAGGTGACGGCCACCGCGGCGGCGCAGCGGCAGGCGCGGATCAGGGTACGGCGGTGCTCGGGCATCGTGACGGGCCTCCCAGGCCGGGGCGCGAACGTGACCACCGCCCCCGCGGCCGGACGGACCGGGCGGCGCGGGAGCGACGCAAATCGAAGCCTCATCCCACAATACACGGTCCGTCGAGCCCAGGTTTCAACACCCCCGCGCGGCGCGCTCCCCGGTCCCGCCGGACGTTTCCGCACCGCTTCCATGACAGCGGGGCGCCTGGCGGCGCGGCCCTCACCCTGTCGGCTCGCCGCCTGTCCCTCTCCCGAACTACAGGAGAGGGACGTTCGATTCGACGGGCTCTCCCCGCGCGACGAGGGATCCCGCCCAGTCCGCGCAGGCGGACTTCGCGCCGTTGTTGCAGCGGTGCAGCGGTTTCAACCGCCAGCGGGGCTGTGGGGGATGCGCGCCGCTTGACCGACGCGGTAGAATCCCTGTCGCAAGAGCATCGTCCCCTCCCCTGACGCCCGGCAGACTTCCCGCATGACCGCGTCCATCGCCTCCGCGCTCGGGTCCGCCGCGCCGCTGCCCTTCCTCGACGAGGTGGTGGCGATCATCGCCGCGGCCGCGCTCATCGCGTACCTGTCGCAGCGCGTCGGGCTCGTCCCCATCGTCGGCTTCCTGGTGGCCGGGGTGGCCATCGGGCCCATGGGGGTGGGGCTCGTCCGCGACCGCGCGCTCGTCGACGCCGCGGCCGAGGTGGGGATCATCCTCCTCCTCTTCACCATCGGCCTCGAGTTCAGCCTCGAGCGGCTGGCCCGCATCCAGCGCCTCATCTTCCTCGGCGGCGGGCTCCAGGTGGGGCTCACCGTGGGGCTGGTGACGGGGCTCCTGGCCCTCTTCGGGGTGGGGTGGCGGGCGGGGGTCTTCACCGGGTGCCTGGCCGCGCTCTCCTCCACGGCCATCGTCCTCAAGCTCCTCCAGGACCGCCGCGAGATCAACTCCGAGCCCGGGCAGGTGGCCGTCGGGATCCTCCTCTTCCAGGACCTCGCCGTGGTGGCGATGGTGATGCTCGTCCCCCTCCTGGGCGGCCAGGCCACCGGCGCGGGCGAGGTCCTCTGGGCGCTGGCGAAGGCGGGGGGGATCGTGGCGCTCGTCCTGGTGGTGGCGCGCCGGGGGATGCCGCCGGTCCTGGAGGTGGTGGCGCGCACCTGCTCGTCGGAGATCTTCCTCCTCACCGTCATCGCCGTCTGCTTCGGCACGGCGTGGCTCTCCAGCATCGCGGGGGTCAGCGTCTCGCTGGGCGCGTTCCTGGCGGGGCTGGTGGTCAGCGAGAGCCGCTTCCGCCACTACGCGCTCTCCGAGATCCTCCCCCTGCGCATCCTCTTCAGCGCCGTTTTCTTCGTCTCGGTGGGGATGCTGCTGGACCTGGGCTTCCTCGTCCGCCACCCGTTCGTGGTCGCGGGGGTCCTCCTGGCGCTCCTGGGGGTGAAGACGCTCGCCACGGCGGCCAGCGTCCGCGCGCTGGGGCTCCCGGCGGGGGCGGCCCTGTCGACGGGGCTCCTGCTGGCGCAGGTGGGCGAGTTCTCGTTCGTGCTGGAGCGCTCGGGGCGCGAGATGGGGCTCTTCCCCGCAGGCGTCGCCGACGGCGGCGGGCAGGCGTTCATCGCCGCCACCGTCGTCCTCATGGCCGTCACCCCCTTCCTCGCCCAGCTCGGCGCCCGCTTCGCCCTCGCCCGCCCCGCCGCGGCCGCCGCCCTCCCCGGCGGCG
>DATACF010000401.1:0-5478 GCA_036259235.1 Longimicrobium sp.
GCCGGGGTCTCGTCGTTCACCGCTCGCCGCCCGGGGATCAGTCCAGGCGCGCCAGGTACTGGAGCGCCCGCATCCCGGGCATGAAGAAGTAGGCGCCGCCGACGGTGGTCACGAACCGGGGCACCCCGTGCACGCGGTGGCGCACCGGGCAGCGCTGCTCGGTGAGCTGCGTCACCTGCTCCGGCGGCACCGAGGGGTCGCGCGGGTCCGCGTGCGGGCCGATCAGCGGGTCGGCGTCGGCGTAGAGGCCGTCGAACTTCATGCTGTTGACCCAGGTGCTCTGCACGAACTCGAACTGCCGCCCCAGGTCGGTGTTGAAGCAGATGAAGTGCAGCCCGCGCCCCGTGTCGGGCTTCTCCGACGCCAGGATCTCGGCCGGGTCGAACGAGGTGGCGACCGGCTCGCCGTAGGCGCGGCCGCGGCGGAGGAGCCGGTGGCGGTCGGCCACCAGGAGCGAGCCGGCGGGGCCGGGCTGCATCCCGTCGCGCGGGTTGGTGCGGCGGATGTGCGCTCCCAGCGGGCACTTGTCGCCCCGCTCGTCGTTCCACGGATCGCCCGTGTACAGGAAGTCGTTCGCCGTGGCGCGGTCGAACGTCGCGGGCTCCTGGTCCGGGTGCCGCACCAGCGGGGCGCCGTTGGGCCAGCGCCCCACCGTCTTGGCCCCCAGCTTCTTCCGCTGTTCCGCGTCGTGCCCGGCCTTCTGGTCGAGGAAGCTCCAGAACGCCTTCACGTGCTGCTCCAGCTGGCGGAAGACCACGTAGCTCCCGTTCTTCCCCAGGTCCATCCGCACCGGCGTCCCCGGCGCGTCGTCCGGGTCCACCGGCGCCTGGGGGAGCACCGCGCGCGCCCCCGGCGTGTCGGCGACGGTGGGCGACTCGGGGAGCTGGCCGTACGCGTTCACGTACCCCAGCACCACCTCGCCCGCGGGGATCGAGTTCTCCGTCGGCGCCGGCGACTCGCCGTCGTCGGGCTTGCGGAAGCCCTGCACCCGCGGCTGGGCGATCCCGTCGTGGAAGCCGAAGTGCTCCTTGTCCTGGTCGAGCATGATGCTCCCCAGCGGCGGCAGGAGGGTGACGCCGTGGCGCTCCGCCCGCTCCCGCTCCTCGGCCACCGCCGCCTCCAGCCGCGCGCGGTCGCCGGCGAAGACGAAGACCATGGCGTGCACCGGGGGGTTGCGGGGGCCGCCCCACGCCCACGTCTCCGGGGCCGAGGCGCCGTCGTCGCCCATCACCCGCTGCTTGTACGGCGTCGTCATCCCGTCGCGGAACTCGTTCGAGAAGGTGCGCATCGTCTCCGCGTCGAGCCCCAGCCGGGCCAGCCCCTCCGCGGTGAAGCCCACGTTCCGGGCGAGCCCCGCCTTCATCACCTCGCCGCTGCGCACGTCGCCGCGGGTGACCGCGCCGGCCATCTCGCCCACCCAGGCGCGCGCCGCGGCCGCGTCGTGCGCGGGGAAGTGGACGGGGACGTAGTCGCCGTGCTCCAGGCCGTTGAAGCTGCGCGCCACCAGCCCCTGCACGTCGGCCAGCTCCACCGCCGGCTGCGGCGCGGGCTTCTCGCCCTTCTTCTTCGGCGCCCGCGCGGGGCCGGTGTTGTCGACGTTGGTCGACCCGCCGAAGCGCCGCACCCAGAGCGCGGCCTCCTCCGCCGTCATCTCGCCGTAGAGCCCCAGGCGGATCTTCGTGTTGTTGTTGATGTTGTCGACCGAGAGCCAGCGGTAGGCGCTGTACCACACCTGCGTGGGGATCTGGCTGTCGCGCGAGTACGCCTTGAACTTCTGCTCGTCGGTGGCGCCCATCTGCACCAGGTTCTTCGTCCGCGGGAAGCCCACGCAGTTGCTCCACACCCCGGTGAGCCCGCTGGCCGACTTGTCGATGAAGTCGCCCAGGTAGTTCTCCCAGCTCCCGTCGAAGTTGCTGAAGAAGACCAGCCGCCGGCCGTCGTCCACGATCACCCAGCGGGCGAAGTGGATCGACGGGATCCCCGCCAGCGTCCCCTGGTTGCTGAAGTACTTCGCCGAGAAGTCGATGAACGCCAGCACCGCGCGGAGCACCAGCCCCCTGAACCAGAGCGGCTCCTTGATGTAGATGACGCTGCTCATCTGGTTCTGGACGATCCGGTCCTCCACCGACACCAGCTGGTCGATGTCCTTGTCGAGGATGATGACCGGGTCCGTCTTCTCCAGGTGCCGCAGGTAGAGGTACGCGGCCCCCAGGAGGACGGCCGTCACGCCCAGGACGATCCCGCCCACCTCGAGGAACGGCGCCCCCGTGGCCCAGGCCAGGACCAGCGCCACCCCCGCCAGGAGGGCGAGCGCCGCGGCCCCGGCGGCCCACAGGAGGTAGCTGGGGTCGAAGAGCGGCTTCGGGAAGACCCCGGGCTCCTGCCGCGCCCAGGCGAGCTCGTCGCTCCCGAAGACGAACTCCCGGATCCGCTCGCGGATCTTCAGCGGCTCGGTGGGGAAGCCGGGCTTCCCGGCCTCGGCGTCGAGGTACGCCTCGATCGTCCGGTGCAGCTCCTCCTCGCGGTGGATCTGGTCCACCGAGCGGTTCATCGTCCCCGTGTAGAAGGTGTTCGAGGCGATGCGGTGGCGGAGGAAGTAGCCGTGCACGGCGGCGCGGTCGCGGTACCCCGGCCACCCCTCGCAGTGGCCGAACACCTCGTCGAGCCCCGGCCCCGCCACGTCCAGCAGCTCGTCGACGTGCTCGTCGAGCGGGCCGTCGAAGTCGGTGGCGAAGAGCATCTTGGGCGGGATCTGCGGCCCCTTCGCCTGCGGCTTCCCCTCCGCGGGGGGCGGCGGGTAGGTGGGGATCGGGTTGTGGGGGCCGGGCGAGGGCTGGTGGAGGAGGATGCGCCCGAAGTGGAGGGTGCGGACCTTCGCGAAGGGGATGATGCAGTTGACCTCGAAGTCGTACCCGTCGTCGGGGTTGGCGACCTTCGCCAGGAGCGTCTCGAGCGCGTGGTAGTGTCCGGCCTTCACCGGCACCATCACCAGGAGCGACGACTGCGTGGTGCGCCCGTCGTTCTTCGCCGACTCCGTCTTCTCGGCCGGCGCCCGGTGGCGCGCGGCGGCCACCTGCGCCCGGCGCTGGACCTTGCCCCCGGGATCGGGGAACAGTGACGGCGCGGGGACCTTGGCGGGGGCTTCCGCGGGCGCCCCGGCGAGGGCGGGGACGTGGATGGCGTCCGCGGCGGCCGCCGGCCGCGGATCGTCCGAGGGGGGCGGGACGGGCGTTTTGTCGCTCATGAAGGCTCCTGCGGTGGCGACGGAAGGGGTGCCGGCGAGACGGGTCGGGGGAGACGGGCGTGCCGGCGGAGGAGGCCGGTCCGATGCGGAGGGGGCGGAAGGGGCTTCCGCCAGGGGACCGGTTTTGGGATGCGGATGTTTCCGCAAGTTCGGTTCCCGCGCCCGAGCACGCGGGGATAGGGTTTTAAGTCTTTGCGACGCATATCGATAAGGATTCAAGGTGTCGCGCCGTCCACCGCCCCGGCCGCCCCGGATGGGGCACCCGCGCCCCGTCTTCCGGGGCATGGGAGGGACATCCGGTCGCGGTCGAGCTGGCGGGGGAAGGGGACGACGAGAAAGGACTCGCGAAAAAGTTGGCGCTTCGCGGAAGCGGGCTTATCATGGGGGACGCCGCCCGGCCGCGCGGCTCCTTCCGGTTCATTCCCCGTCCGTCCCCCTCCCGTCCCGCAGTCGAGAAAGGCAGGTCCCTCGTGAGCACCCTGGCCCCGCCCGCCCCCGCCGCCTCCGCCCGCCCGGCGCCGCAGCCCCCGTCGCCCAACGCGCAGGGCGGCGTCGGGATCCGCCTCAAGCGCTGGATCTTCTATACGCTCACCGGCCGCAAGGTGCTGCGCGCCGTCTTCGCCGTGCTCCGCCGCCACGCGCCGCTCCTGAAGGTGGGGGGACGGGTGGTCGTCAGCCGCCACGCCGACGTGGTGGAGGTGCTCGACCGCGACGAGGACTTCACCATCGCCCCGGTGAACGGCCCCTCCATCGACCGGATCAACGGCCCCTTCATCCTGGCGATGGACCGCGGGCCCGAGTACGACCGCGACCACGCCGCGCTCCGCGCCTGCGCCCGCCGCGAGGACGTGGAGCGCGTCCGCCAGATGGCGCGCGAGGCCGCCGCGCGCGCCGTCGACGCCGCGCGCCCCCAGGGGTGGATCGAGGCCGTGCAGCCGCTCACCCGGGCCGTCCCGGCCGAGATCGTGGAGCGCTACTTCGGCTTCCCCGGTCCCGGCCGGCCCACGCTGGAGCGGTGGCTCCGCAACCTCTTCCAGGACGCCTTCGCCAACCCCCTCGACGACCCGTTCGTCCGCCAGGCGGCGCTCAAGTCCGCCGCCGAGCTGAAGGCGTGGGCGCTCCCCGAGATCGCCCGCCGCCGCGCCGCGGGGACCGCGGGCGCCGACGACGTGATGGGGCGGATGATCGCCCTCGCCCCCGCGCACCCGTACGCCGACGACGACTGGGTGCGGCGGAACGTCGCGGGGCTCGTCGTGGGCGCGGTCGACACCATCTCGCGCTTCAGCGTCCTGGCCCTCGACGAGCTCCTCCGCCGCCCGCGGGAGCTGGAGGGCGCCCAGGCCGCCGCGCTGGGCGGCGACCTCGACCGGGTGCGGCAGTACGCGTGGGAGGCGGTGCGCTTCAACCCGCACACGCCGCTGATGGCGCGCCGCTGTGCGCGCCCCGCCGGGATCGCCGCCGGGACGCCGCGGGCGCGGACGGTCGCGGCGGGGACGCCGGTGGCCGTCGGGACGCTCTCGGCCATGTTCGACCCCGACGGCTTCCCCGACCCCGGGCGCTTCCGCATCGACCGCGACGTCCGGACGTACCTGCACTTCGGCTGGGGGATGCACCAGTGCTTCGGGCTGGGGATCAACCTGGTGGTGATCCCCGAGATCGTGGCGGCGCTCCTCCGCCTCCCCGGGCTGCGCCGCGCCCCCGGGCGCGCCGGCCGCGTCGCGCTCGACGGCCCCTTCCCCGACCGCCTGGTGCTGGCGTTCGACTGAAGGACCGGCGCGGGCGGACCCCCGACGGCCCTGAATTCCCCCGGCACGCCCCTTTCATCCCGTCCGCGTCGGCGACCGGCGGGCGATCGCTCTCGCATCCCGCCGCGGCGCGGGATCTCGGAGCGGTCCCCGCCGGTATCAGATCCGGTCCGGGAGTTCGGAAGCGCGAGCCAGAGGAAGCGAGGGGGGACGGACGGTGTTCGAGCACGTGGCGGGGCGAAAGAAGCGGGGCGGGCGGCGCGCGCTGGGGGCGGCCGCCGCGTCGTTCCTCGTGCACCTCGGGATCGTCCTCTTCCTCCTCTGGGGCGGGCGGCAGGGGATCCTCCTCGCCAACGAGGCCGCGGGCGACGGGCTCTTCGACGACGAGCGCCCCGGCGGCGGGGGCGGGGGTGGCGGCGCCGGGGGCGAGGAGGTAACCTACTACGACATTCCGCCCGTCCCGCCGCCGCCGGCGCCCGTCGTCCCGCC
>DATACF010000402.1:0-1599 GCA_036259235.1 Longimicrobium sp.
CGGGGGCGGAGACCGGCGCCGGCGCGGGGGCCGTCCCGGATGCGGCCGCGTCCGCCGGCGGCGGGGCGAGGAGCGTCTGGGCGCTCGCCGCGCCGGCGCCGCCGTCCTTCTTCCCCTTGCCTTTGTCCTTCTCTTTGCGGAGCGCCGCCTGCCGGGTCTCCGCCGTGTGCGCGGCGATCTGGTCGAAGACGCTCTGCAGGCTCTGGCGGGCGGGCACCCAGCTCGTGGCTACGTGCCCCGGCAGGGCCGCATCGAGCTGGGCCGGCGTGTCCTCGACCGAGAAGCCGCGCCCGAGCTCGGGGTCCTCGTCGTTGCCGACCCGGAGCGGCTGGCAGACCACATGAAGGGTGCCCTCCGCCTCGCCCTCGGTGACGATGAGGTGGACCGGCCGGCGGGCGGCGATGGGCGCGAGGGCCTGCATCAGGCCCCCGCTGGGCTGTTCGCTCATGGGTGATCCTTCGTGGGGGTGAAAGCGGCGCGGGGCCGACCCGGAAATGGGCCGACCCCGCGTTCTCTGGTCTTCGCCCGCCCGCGCCCGTGGCGCGGACGGGATCGTCCGGCATCGCTTACTCGGGATCGCATCCCTCCAGGACGAAGCGGTCGAAGTGCTCCGGCCCGAGCGCGAAGCGGTCCAGCAGCACGCGCACGACCGCGGTGGGGACCCGGCGGGCGACGCCCCCGCTCCAGTAGCGCAGCCACTCGCGCGGAAGGGCGATCAGCTCGGGATCGCGGGTCTCCTCCAGCAGGCGGCCATCTTCGGCGAAGACGGCCACCTCCCACGCCTCGACCTCGGCCGCGGGCACGGCGCGCGCGGGAACGGAGGCGTGCTCGCACGAGGCCTGGATGCTCACCACGTAGCTGCCGGCGTCCAGCGGGTGGAACAGCCGGCGCTCGTCCCGGCGCGAGAGCTCGCGGAGGCGCTGGCGGAAGTCGTAGTGTCCGTCGAGCCGCTCCCACTGCGGCGTGTCCGCGAGGCTCATCCGGGCTCCTTCATCAAGTCGTCCTCGACGTCGGCCCAGAGCGGATCGACGTCCTGCCCCGTCCACGGTTCCTCCCCGAGCACGGGCGCGAGCTCCCGCGCCTGGTGCAGCTCGCAGATGTCCGCGCCGAGCAGCAGGGTCCGCCATCTCGCCCGGGCCCATTGGGGCCCCCGTGCCCGCGCGATCGAGTCGCGGACCCTGGCGGCGCCCTTTCGGCCCGCGTCGTCCGCGTCGAACACCCCCACGACGAACCGGGTCGCGTCGGGAATCCGCAGCGCCCAGGCGTCTCGCCACGTCCAGGCGCCGGGGATCCCGATCGCGGCCGCGCGGTACGGCTCGGCCGCGGCGACGTAGGCGTTCAGGTAGCCCTCGATGACGAGGAGGGTGCGCGCGCCGCTCTCCAGCGCCGCGCCGTTGAAGGGCGCGTCGGGGAGGGCGTCCTTGGGCGAGACGTACCGTGGGCAGCGCGTCAGGACCGGGTCGCCCAGGTTCCGGAAATACACGCCCGAGAGGCGGGGGCCGTCCCAGACCGGGATCACGAGGAGCGGCGCCCGCCCCCACCCCGGCCACCAGGGACGCGCGCGTCCGCGCGAGCTGCCCCGGCGCCTGTGCGCCGGGC
>DATACF010000403.1:0-14621 GCA_036259235.1 Longimicrobium sp.
GCCGGCGGAGCGCATCGACGACCGCCAGCGCGCTCACCGGCCCCGTTTGGCGCGATGAATCGCGCGTCTACATTGTATTGTACGAGGTCCGTGCTCGTGCGTTTCACCCGGCTCTCGGCTCGCCCGCGTCAGCGCACCGGCTGGAGATCGCGGACCCGGTACGAGATCCCCGCGTCGGCGGCGAGGTTGCCGATCGTCGCTTCCGACGGGTAGCCGAGCGTGGGGTCGTACGCCACCTCGCCCAGCGACCCGTCGCGCTCGGCCTCGGCGAGCTTGTCGAAGAGGGTCGCCACCGTCTCGATGTACGGCTGGACGTCGGGCGCGGGCTGGCCGTTCTCCGGATTCGTGACGGAGACGACCCGGCCGTCGCGCACCTCCACCCGCACCGGGCCGCGCCCCAGGCAGAAGCACATGCGCTCGAAGGTGTAGCGGTAGTCGTCGATCCCCTGCCCCGCCCACCGGGCGCGCGCCTGGGCGACGGCGCCCGACTGCGCCGGCGCGGGCTCGTTCGCGGGGACGGCCGTGCGCGCGCACGCGGCGGTGGAGAGAGAGAGGAGGAGAGCGGTCAGGCGAAGCGGACGTCGCATCGGTTCTTTCAGGATTCGGGTTCGAGGCCGAGACCAGCGGTGCGGAACGTCTCGACCACGAGAATTATGACGCGCGGACCCTCCGCGGCGTTTAGTCTCACACCTCCAGCTGGCGCTCGGGGATGCGGCCGCCGCCCGGCGCGTATCCCCCGCAGTCGAGGTCCGGCACCTCCAGGAGCCCCGCGTCCGCCGCCGCCTCCCGCACCCGCGCATGCCATTCGGCGCCGTACACGCTCAGGTGCAGGCTCCCGTACTGGCAGAGGCTGGCGACCACCGGCGCGCCCGCCCCGCCGAAGTACACGTCGCCGTAGTCCGGGGCCGCCCGCACGCTCCAGAAGAGGGGCCGCACCACCTCCGCGAGTGAACCAAGGTCCGCGACGATCCCGCCGTCGAACCCCTCCCCCGCCCCGAGCGCGCGGAACGCCTCGCTCGCCGCGACGATCGTGCGGTCGTGCCGCCGCTCCGACGGCCAGCGCCCGGTCCGCGCCACATGCAGGAAGGTGACCTCGTCCACCCCCAGCGCCTCGAACAGCCGCCCCAGCCCCCGCGGCAGTTCCTCGGCGAACGCGTCGACGTCGAGCTCCCGGTCCGCGAGCGTGTAGACGGGAAACCATCCCTCCCCCGGCCGCTTCCCCGCCTCGAAGTCGTCCCGGTACGCCGCGAACCACGCCCGCCCCTCCTCCTCGCTCTCCCAGCTGTCGCGGTTGTGCTCGCGCTCCGGGTCGTGCGCGTCCTGCATCGCGCGGACGTCGTACGCCAGCACGGGGTTCGCGCGCAGGGCTGCGGCGCGGTCGACGAGTTTGATCACGGTTTTCAGGGACGAGGTGGATGAGGATCGGAAGAGTTCAATCAAAATTCCGAGCAGACACTGGAGCGTGGTCGCTTCATGTACGTCGAGGGGACCTTCGCGACGCGAAAAGCCCCCCCGATAAGTGCCTGAAGCATTTTGGCCGGCTGCTATCCGGATTCCCCGCTCACACCCGGAAAGATCTTCTGCACCTGAACATCAGCCGCGGCTGCTGCAGATAAAGGTTCAGGTTCGGTACGATACCATGCAAATGCCACACCTTCGCCCGGCAGTACCCAATCGTTTGTGGAGACGCTCATCCCATTGGGAAACTTGTGAGAGCTCTGGCGGCCGATCCTGTATGTAACTTCCGGGTCCCAGCTCTTAAACCACGCGCAATCGTAATACATGTCTTCCATATACTTCACTGAAGCATGGAAACCGAGAGTCGGATACCGTGCGATCAGCAGTTCGGTGGTGTCCCGAACAGAACCTAGCGTGGATATAGTGATTCGAACATCGAGTTCTCTGTCGACCGCCAGATCGGCTTCGCAGGTGATTGTAAGAACTGGGAGGGACCCACTGAGCTCCCTTTCAATTTTGATGTGTTCGCGAGTGAGCACGGCTGAGCCTACGACAACCTCAAATTCGCGAAGAAGGTCCGCATTGTCGAAGTCGATCCCCTCCGGTAAACCAATTTCGGTATAGAACCGGAATGGATATTGGCGTAGATTCGGGGCGAGGTGATACGATCTGACACGAAAGTGCCGTACTAGTCTCCGAAAGAGCAACCTGGGGTCGTCACGATGAGGCGTAAGTGTTACTTCCTGTATGAAATTCTGAAGGTAATGCGCTGTTAGAACGCGGTTGCGGAGTTGATCGAGGGAGGCGATCAGACTGGGTTCCAACCCCACCACACGATTGCCTAGCTTCTTCAGAATGATCTGCTCTTCCAATTTCGCCCGAGCGGATTCAGATAAAGTGTCTATCAACTCTCCGCTGGACAGCAGACTGGCTGCTGAAGCTGCTATCTGATCCCTTACATCTTTGAAGCTAAAGAACAGCGCCACGATCAGCGCCGCTACGGCTGATCCGGAGAGCTGCAGTAAAACAACGCCCGCTATCTTACCGATCGGACTAGACGAGCGGTTCAGAAACTCGCCAAAACCCAGCAGCAGCAACGAAAGCAGCAACAACCACAGAACGAAACCGACTGACGAGTGCTTCGAAAACCAGTTCTTTCCGGGGCTCATTGTCGTTGCTCGCCGTGTGAGGGTCTACATGGTCGAGACCAGATCAAACAGGCGCTGCCGCTCACTTAACGCAATAATACACATGTGAACGGCAAACAACAACGATGTCGCTCACCGGCGACTCATTCCCCCACCCGCCGTCGCAGCGTGTCCACCTCCGCCCGCAGCGTGGCGATCAGCTCGGCCATGAAGCCGAAGCCGAAGAGAATGAAGCCCACCGTCTCCAGCAGCGTCACCAGCGTCAGCAGCGGCCGGAAGCCGAAGGGCGGCATCCACCCCACGACCCTCAAGCCCACCGTCACCAGCCCCACCAGGAGCCCCAGCGCGATCAGCCCCAGCCCCGTCCCCCCGAAGAACTGCATCGGCTTCTCGGAGAACTTGAGGTAGAACCAGACCACCACCAGGTCGCCGACGCCGACGAGGACCCGCCGCCGCCCCGAGTACTTCGCCACCCCCGCCCGCCGCGGATAGAGCGTGATGTCGATCTCGCTCACGCTGTACCCCTGCGCATGCGCCAGCACCACGAAGAAGCGGTGCCAGTCGTGGCGGAGCGGGATCTCGCGGAGGATCTCCGTGCGGAACGCCTTCATCGAGTTGAGGTCGCGCACGGGGACGTCGAAGAGGCGCTGCGAGAGACGGTTGTAGACCGAGCTCACCGCCGCCTTCTCGTACTGCCCCACCTTCCGCCCCGTCACGATGTCCGACCCCTTCGCCAGCTCCTCGAGGAAGCGCGGGATCTCCTCCGGCGAGTGCTGGAGGTCGGCGTCGAAGAGGACGAGGTAGTCCGTCGTCGCCGCGAAGGCGCCGGTGACCATCGCCTCCGTCTTCCCCCGGTTGCGGCGGTGGCGCACCACCTTCACCCGCCGCATTCCCGCGCTCTCGCGAAGCGCCGCCTCGTACGTCCCGTCCTTCGACCCGTCGTCGACCAGGACGATCTCGCCGTCCAGCCCGTGCCGCGCGAACATCTCCCGCAGCTCGCGGAAGAGGTCCGGGATGTTCTCCACCTCGTCGAAGGCGGGGACCAGGACGGTGAAGTTGTGCCGCAGGTCGCCCGGCACCACGGGAAGCGGCGCCGCGGAAGCGGATGCGGGACGCGCCGGAGGGGCGTCCTCGCGAACGCCCCCCTGTACCCTGTCCCCTGTAACCTGTCCCCTCGCCGTCACACGCGCTTGCGCATGCGCGCGGAGAGGATGCCGAGCTGGTCGCGGTACTTGGCCACCGTGCGCCGGGCGATCTGGATCCCCTCGTCCTTGAGGATGTTTACGATCGCCTGGTCGGTCAGCGGGTGCGCCGCGTCCTCCTCGCCCACCAGCTTCTCGATCTGCGCCTTGATCCCGCGCGCCGACACGTCCTCGCCGCTGGTGGTCGAGAGCCCCGACGAGAAGAAGAACTTGAGCGGGAACACCCCCCGCGGCGTCTGCACGAACTTCTCGTTGGTGACGCGCGACACCGTCGACTCGTGCATGTCGATGACCTCCGCCACCTCGCGGAGCGTCAGCGGCTTGAGGTACTGCACCCCCTTGTCGAAGAAGTCGCGCTGCCGGTCGACGATGAAGTTCATCACCTTCAGCATCGTCTGGCGGCGCTGCTCGATCGCCTGGATCATCCAGTTGGCCGAGTTCAGCTTGTTGGAGATGAACTCCTTGTTCTCGCCGACGAACTTCTTCTTGTCCTTGGCGATGTCGCGGTAGGTGCGCGACAGCTTGAGCCGGGGGAGCGACGTGTCGTTCAGGAAGACCAGGTACTCGCCCTCGATCTTCTCGACGATCAGGTCGGGGATGATGTAGTTGTCGCCCCCGGAGGCGTACTTGAGCCCCGGCTTGGGGTCGAGCTTCGCCACCTCGTCGGCCGCGTTCTGCACGTCGCGCGGGGTGATCGAGAGCTCCTTGGAGATCTCCGACCACCGGTGGTTGATCAGCTGCTCGAAGTACTGGTCGACGATCCGGTACGCCAGGCTCCCCCGCAGCCGCTCCTCCACCTCGGCCGCCGGCGGCTCGCCCTCGCCCGTCTCGCGCATCAGCTCCTGCACCACCGAGTCGCGGAGCTGGAGGAGGATGCACTCGCGGAGGTCCCGCGCGCCGATCCCGGCCGGGTCGAAGGCCTGGATCGTCCGCAGCATCCGCTCGGCCTCGTCGAGCGTGTACGGGCGCGAGGCGTCCCACCCCTCGCTGTCGCGGCAGAAGTCGTTGAGCGAGACGACGATGTCCTCCAGCGAGCAGGTCAGGTACCCCTCGTCGGAGATGTTGCCGATGATCTCCTCGCCCAGCAGCAGCTCGCGCTCCGAGAGGCGGAGGAGCGTCAGCTGGTCGTGGAGGTGGTCGCCCAGCTCCTTGGTGTCGACCGAGACGGGCTCGTAGTACTCGCGCTCCTCGTACTCCTCGCGCCGGCCCCCGGTCTCGAAGCCGTTCAGGAGGATCTCCTCCCAGTCGATCTCGTCCTGGTCCTTCTCGTCGTCCTTCTCCTTCTCGACCTGCTCCTCGACGTCGCCCTCCACCAGGTCGAGGAAGGGGTTGTTCAGCAGCTCCTGCTTGAGGTGCTGCTGGAGGTCGAGGAGCGGCATGTACAGGAGATCCATCGCCTGGTAGAGGCGAGGGTTGATCTTCATCTCCTGCTTGAGGGTCGTTCCCTGGTAGAGACCGGTCTTCATACCGCTTCGTCCTTTTCGGCGTTCGGCGCCACGTCGTTCGCGGACGCGCTCCAGGGCGCGCCGGCCGCGGCGGCTTCGTCTTCGTCCACTCCCCCGTCCATCCCGCCGCCGTCCTCCCGGCCGCCGCCATCGCCGGCGAACGGGTTGGGGTACCGCTCGCGCATGCGGGCGGTGAGCGTGGGCCCCAGGTAGATCTCGGCGACCTCGTCGCTCCACACCAGCTCCGACACCGTCCCCGACACCCGCACCCGGCCGTCGTACATGATGTAGGCCCGGTCCACGATGTCGAGCGTCTGCTCCACGTTGTGGTCGGAGATCAGCACCCCGATCCCCCGCCGCCGCAGGTCCGACACGATCTGCTGGATGTCGTGCACCGCGATCGGGTCGACCCCCGCGAAGGGCTCGTCGAGGAGCATGAACTTCGGCTGCCCCACCAGCGCGCGGGTGATCTCCAGCCGGCGCCGCTCGCCGCCCGAGAGCGCGTACGCCTTGCTCTTCCGCAGCCGCTTGAGCGCCAGCTCGTCGAGCAGCTCCTCCAGCCGCCGCTTCTGCTCGGCCTTGGGGAGCCCCAGCATCTGCAGGATCGCCATCACGTTCTGCTCGACGGTGAGCCTGCGGAAGATGGAGGGCTCCTGCGAGAGGTAGCCGATCCCCGTCCGCGCCCGCCGGTACATCGCCGTCTTGGTGAGGTCCTCGCCCCCGACGTACACCTTCCCCCGGTCGGGGCGGATGAGGCCGACGATCATGTAGAACGACGTCGTCTTCCCCGCCCCGTTGGGCCCCAGGAGCCCCACGATCTCGCCCTGCGAGACGTGGATGTCGACCTCGTTGACCACCCGGCGCCCGCGGTAGCTCTTCACCAGCCCCTTCGCCGAGAGCGTCTTCCCGCCCTCGAGGAGCATCGGCCGCCGCGTCCCGGGCGCCGTGTCGGGCGCCGGGGCGTCTTCGGGCGGGGCGGCTTCCGCCAGGGATTCCGTCACCGCGGCGAGGCGCCCCTCCCTGGGGGCCAGGATGGCGCGGATCCGCGCGTCGAGCGCCTCCAGCGCGGCGCCGCGGTCGGCCTCCACCTCCTCCAGCGCGGGCGAGGGGAGGCGGACGGCCGCCCAGGCGCCGTTCTCGGCCGGGTCGCCGCCGCCGTCCAGGAGCTGCACCACCCCGGCCTCGGTCAACAGCGCCACCACGTGCTCGTCGAGGTAGCGGAGGGTGTCGCCCTCGGGGAAGTTCTCCGGCGACTGCCCCGGGGTGGGGCCGTACCACCGGCGGTACTCCTCGGCCACGGCGGTCACCCACCGCTGCCGGGGGACGTCGTGGACCCCGTCGTCGCTCGCCACCAGCGCCCGGAGCGCCAGGAGCGCCGAGAGGTCGCCGGCCCCCACGCGCGCCACGAAGCGCGCCAGCTCGCCCTGCTCCGTCACGGCGTCCCCCCTTACGGCGTGGGCGGGCGCTGCGACCCGGCGGGGCGGCCGGTCTTGGGGAGCGCGGGGCTCGCCGCGCGCCCCGCGCCGGACGGCCGCGGCGTCGAGGGCGCGCTGGTGCCGGGGCGCGCCGACCCCGTCGTCGTCCGCCCGGGGGCCTCGACGTTCCCCGCCCCCGCCGCCCCCGTGCTGTCGGCGCGGGCGTTCTGCCCCGGCGCGGCGGGGTCGAGGTAGACCCCCTTCTTGAGGCCGCGGACGTTGGCCACGTCGACCTCGCCCCCGTCGAAGGTGAGGTCGATCTGGTCGCCGATCAGGTAGTTGAGCCCGGGGCGCTTGGTCCCCGCCTTCACCGAGTCGTCGCGCATCCGGTAGAGCGAGCGGGCGTTCCCCGTCGCCACCAGCCGCTCGAGCTCGGTGGCGGCGGTGTCGCGGCGGGCCGTGTCGCGCGCCGCCGCCGGGCGGGCGCTGTCGGCGGCCGCCGTGTCCTGGCGGAAGTAGCCGACGATGGTGTCGGCCAGGAGGACGTCCTTCTCCGTCATCTCCTCCGGCGGCTGGGTCACCAGCGCGACGGTGCGGACCGGGGCCGGGGCCGGACGGGCGGAGTCGCCGGCGGCCGAGTCGGCCTGGACGGGGCGGGCGGGCGGGACCGTGTCCCAGCTCACCCCCTCCGCGTTGCCGACGGCGATCACCTGGCGGAGCTTCTGCTCGGGCGAGACGGCCTCGATGGAGTCGGCCTCCATCCGGAACCCCTTCGCCAGCGCCACGCTGCGCCCCGTCGCCCCGCCCGGACCGGAGACGTTGCTGGAGACCATCCGCTGGAGGAGGTCGCGCTCGAAGAAGAGCTGGAGCTGGGGCCCGGTGGCCGTCAGCCGCTCGCTCACCAGCCGGGCGTTCTCGCGCGCCACCACCCCCGAGAGCGCCCCCTCGGTCAGCCGCGACTCGATGAACTCGCCCGAGAGGTCGTAGTCCTTCCCGTCGACGTTCGCGTTCCCGCGGAGCTCCAGCCGCTCGTCGGTGGCGTCGTAGTACGCCGTGTTGGCCGTCGAGCGCGCCTCCTCGCCCACGATCACCACGTTCCCCTCGGCGGTCATGTGCCGCTCGCCGACGGTGGTGATCCGGTCGCCGTCGATCTCCAGCGGCTCGCGCCGCTTCCCGTCGCGGGGCTTGGGCGTGATGGTCAGGTGCGGGCGCCCCGGGGCGATGGACTGCGGCTCGGGGCGGTCGGGCATGGCGCGGAAGTACTCCAGCTCCGGCCCGCGGAGCGTGCTCCCCCGCACCTTGTCGGTGAAGACCACGTTCCCGGTCGCGTACAGCCGCCCCGTCGCCGACGAGTAGGTGGCGCGGTCGGAGGTCAGCGCCCGGGTGGGGTCCTGGAAGTCGACCTGCCCGAAGAGGTGGACCTCGTTGATGTTCTGGTAGATCACCGCGCTGTCGGCGCGGAGCTCCTCGCCCCCGGAGCACTGCACCAGGAGCGGCCCGTCGGCCGCGATCACCCGGCTGGCGGGGTCGCCCACCGAGGTCCACGGGCCGTTCTGGTAGACGAGGAGACACGTCCCCTGCTGCGCCGCCGCCCGTCCGGGGACGAGGAGCGCGGCGGCCGCGAGGAGCGCGAGGCGGAAGAGGGCCGGGGCGCGCATCAGAAGCGGATCCCTCCCTCGCCGACCTGCACCGCGCCGGTCTTGGCGTTGTTCCCCGAGACCTGGGTGAAGCGGGAGTTGGAGGTGAAGCCCTGGGTGATGAGCGTCTGCCCGTTCTCCTCGATGCTCGTCTCCTTCTCGCTCCAGACGCGGTCGCCCTTCTGGTCCCAGTGGAGCTCCTCGCTCTTGATCGTGCGCATCCCCTTCTCGCCGGGGGTGAGGAGGACGACGTCGCCGCGGGCGATCATGAGCCCCGAGGCCTGGTCGTACTCGCCCGTCTTCGAGGTCAGCTTCCCCGGCGCCTGGCCGGGGTTGAAGAAGGTGAGCTTCACCCCCTGGAGCTGCGTGCGCGTCTCGCCGACGGGGGTCACCGCCGTGTCGGCCATGAGGTCGGCCTTGAGGACGCCCTCCTCGGTGATCTTCAGCTTCAGCTGGTAGGTGACCTGGCTGGCGTCGGCCGCGATCTCCCCCGTCGCCGATCCGGCGGGCGAGGGGCCGCAGCCGGCGGCCGCGAGGAGTGCCAGGGTCACGAGAAGTCTCTTACGCATGTCTCTCACACCGCGCCCGCGCGCATCAGGTCGTGGAGGTGCACCATCCCCAGCACGCGCCGGCGCTCGTCCACCACGGGGAGCGCCATGATCCCGTGCCGCTCCATCACGCCCACCGCCGAGGCGGCGAGCTGGTCGGGCTCGGCGGTCCGGGGATCTCGTGTCATGATCTCCGATACGGGGATTGGGAAAAAGTGTTCCTCCCGCTCCATCAGCCGGGTGAGGTCGCCGGAGGTCACCACCCCCAGGAGCCGCCCCTCCCCGTCCACCACCGCCGCCGTCCCCCGCCGCTCGGCCAGGAGGACGACCGCATGGCGCATCGTCGCCTCGGGCGGGAGGAGGGGGAGCTCGTCGGCGAGCATCACGTCGCGCACCCGCAGGAGGAGCTTCCGCCCCAGCGACCCGCCCGGGTGGAGCCGCGCGAAGTCCTCGCGCCCGAAGCCGCGGCGCAGCAGGAGGGCCACCGCGAGCGCGTCGCCCATCGCCATCGCGGCGGTCGTCGACGAGGTGGGCGCCAGGTCGTGGGGGCACGCCTCCTCGGCCACCGAGCAGTCGAGGACGAACTCGCAGTTGCGGGCCAGCGACGAGTCGAGGCGGCCGGTCATCGCCACCATCCGCACCCCGGCGCGCCCCAGCGGCTCCATCAGCCCGCGGAGCTCGTCGCTCTCCCCGCTCTTGGAGAGGAGGAGGGCGACGTCGCCCGCGCCCACGATCCCCAGGTCGCCGTGGAGGGCTTCCACCGGGTGGAGGAAGGTGGCCGGCGTCCCCGTCGACGTCAGCGTGGCGGCCAGCTTGCGCCCCACGATCCCCGACTTCCCCACCCCGGAGACGATCACGCGCCCGGGGGCGTCGAGGATGGCCTCCAGGGCGCCCGCGAACTGGTCGCCGATGCGGCCCTCGAGGGCGGCGACGGCCTCGGCCTCCTGGCGCACGACGCGGCGGGCCCGCTCCAGCGTCTCCTCGACGCCGAGCCCGCCTTCCGCCATGTCGCGCATCCGCTCAGCCACGAGCACCATCGACTCCCGCCTCCCTGTCGCGTACGTACTTCCCCACGGCTTCGGCCCACGCTCCCCGCGCCTTCAGCAGCGCCTCCGCGAACTCGCGGACGGCCCCGCGCCCTCCGTGCTTCTCCGCCGCCCAGATCGCGTAGGCCCGCGCGTCGGAGGTCGCGTTCCCCACCACCGCGGGGAGTCCCACGCGCTTGAGGATCGGCAGGTCGGGAAGGTCGTCCCCCACGAACGCCGTCTCCTCCCAGGTGACGCCGAGCCGCGCCAGCATCGCCTCCACGATCCGGAGCTTGGCGGCGGTGCGGTCCTGGTGGACCTCGGCGACGCCCAGCTCCTCGGCCCGGAGGCGGACGGCGTGCGACTCGCGGCCGGTGACGATCGCCACCGTGATCCCGGCCTCCTGGAGCATCCGGATCCCCAGCCCGTCCTGGATGTCGAAGCGCTTGCTCTCCACGCGCTCCCCGGCGTCCGTCGCCCCCAGGTAGATCCCGCCGTCGGTCAGCACCCCGTCCACGTCCAGCGCCACCAGCCGGACCCGCCGCGCCACCTCCGGCGCGATCGCCTCAGCCATTCGCCCCGCCGCCGTTCGCCACCGCGGCGCGGATCGCCAGCACCTGCTCCAGGAGCGGCCGCAGCCGGTCCAGCGGGAGCATGTTGGTCGTGTCCGAGAGCCCGCGCGCGGGGTCGGGGTGCGTCTCCAGGAAGAGCGCATCGGCCCCGGCGGCCACGGCGGCCTTCACCAGCGTGGGGATGTGGCGCGGCTCGCCGCCGCTGATCCCCGCCCCCTCGCCCGGGCGCTGCACCGAGTGCGTCCCGTCGAAGACCGTGGGCGCCCCGCACGCCTCGCGCATCAGCGCGAACGAGCGCATGTCGACCACCAGGTTCCCGTAGCCGAAGAAGGTCCCGCGCTCGGTCAGCGCCACCCCGGCCGCGCCCGCGCCGCGGACCTTCTCCGCCGCGCCGCGCATCTCCGCCGGGCCCATCCACTGCCCCTTCTTCACGTTCACCGGCCGCCCGGTCTTCCCCGCCGCCACCAGGAGGTCGGTCTGGCGGCAGAGGAAGGCGGGGATCTGGAGGGCGTCGACCACCTCGGCCGCGGCCGCGCACTGCGCCGGCTCGTGCACGTCGGTGATCAGGGGGAGCCCCGTGGCCGTCCTCACCTTCGCCAGCCGCTCCAGCCCCTCGCCGATCCCCGGGCCGCGCGGGGAGCCGGGGGAGGAGCGGTTGGCCTTGTCGAACGACGCCTTGAAGATCACCGGGAGCTTCAGGTCGTCCGAGATCCGCGCCAGCGCCTCCGCGATCCCCAGGTTGAGCTCGTCCGCCTCCAGCACGCAGGGACCCGCGATCAGGAAGAACGGCGCGCCGACGCGGAAGAGGCTCGCGACGTCCGTCTTCCCGGAGGACGACGGCGATCCGGCGCTCCCCGTCACGGCGTCCGACGACGGCGGGGACGAAGGATCGACCGACGACGACGCGTCCGCCACCGGCTCGCCCGGCATCGTCCGGTGCTCGATGGCCGTCTCGACGTCCCCCGCGCGGCGGAGGGCGTCGTCCAGGCTCCCGAGGGCGCGATCGAGGGCGTCGCTCATCCCGCCACCGCGGCCGGGCGCGCGTCGGAGAGCGCGGGGTCCATGCTGGTCTGCGCCTCGCTGTCGCGCCGCTCCATGGCCGCGCGGACGAAGGAGGCGAAGAGCGGGTGCGGGTTGTTGGGGCGGCTCTTGAGCTCCGGGTGCGCCTGCGTGGCCACGAACCACGGATGCGCCGGGACCTCGATCATCTCCACCAGGTTCCCGTCGGGCGAGACGCCGCTGACGCGGAGGCCCTGCTCCTCCAGCCGCTCCCGGTACGCGTTGTTGACCTCGTAGCGGTGCCGGTGGCGCTCGCTGATCTCCTGCGCCCCGTAGATCTCGGCCGCGCGCGACCCCGGGAGCAGCCGCGCCGTGTACGAGCCCAGGCGCATGGTCCCGCCCAGGTCGGTCACCTGGCGCTGCGAGTCCATCAGGCAGATGACGGGGTCGGACGTCTCGCGCTCCCACTCGGCCGAGTGCGCCTCGGCCAGCCCGCACACCGAGCGCGAGAACTCGATGATCGCCGTCTGGAGCCCCAGGCAGATCCCGAAGAAGGGGAGCCGGTTCTCGCGCGCCCAGCGGATCGCCGAGAGCATTCCCTCCACGCCGCGGACCCCGAAGCCGCCGGGGATCAGGAGCCCGTGGTAGTCGGCCAGCTTGTCGGCGCTCTGCCCGTTCTCGAAGTCCTCCGACGAGAGCCAGTCGATCCGCACCTTGACGTCGTTGCCGATCCCGCCGTGGATCAGCGCCTCCTGCACCGACTTGTACGAGTCGACCAGCGCCACGTACTTGCCGACGACCGCGATGCGGACCTCGCCGTTCTTCGGCGCCTTCACCCGCTCCACCAGCTTCCGCCACGCCGCCAGGTCGGGGCGCTCGGTCTGGAGCCCCAGCTTGGAGACGACCAGCTCGTCGAGGCGCTGCTTGGCGTACTCCAGCGGGACCTCGTAGATGGTGGCCGCGTCGCGCGCCTCGATCACCGCCGCCACGTCCACGTTGCAGAAGAGCGCGATCTTCCGCCGCATCTCCGGGCTCACCGGGTGCTCGGCGCGGCAGATGAGGATGTCGGGCTGGATCCCGATCTCCATCAGCTCGCGCACCGAGTGCTGCGTCGGCTTCGTCTTCAGCTCGCCGGCCGCCGCGATGTACGGGATCAGCGTGAGGTGGACGAAGAGCACGTGCTCGCGCCCCACCTCCTGCCGGTACTGGCGGATGGCCTCCAGGAACGGGAGCGACTCGATGTCGCCTACCGTCCCGCCGATCTCGGTGATGACCACGTCGTGGTTCGGCGCCAGGCGGCGGATGTTGGCCTTGATGGCGTCGGTGATGTGGGGGATCACCTGCACGGTGGCGCCCAGGTACTCGCCCCGGCGCTCCTTGGTGATGACGTCCTGGTAGATCCGCCCCGTGGTGATCGAGTTCGCCTGGGTCAGGTTCTCGCCCACGAAGCGCTCGTAGTGCCCCAGGTCGAGGTCGGTCTCGGCGCCGTCCTCGGTGACGAAGACCTCGCCGTGCTGGAAGGGCGAGAGCGTCCCGGGGTCGATGTTGATGTAGGGGTCGAACTTCTGGATGGTGACCCGGAGCCCACGCTCCACCAGCAGCCGGCCGATGGACGCCGCGGCGATCCCCTTCCCCAGCGACGACACCACGCCGCCGGTGACGAAGATGTACTTGGTGGGCGCCGTGTTCAGGGCGGTCATGTGCGTGCTCGCTCCAGGGTGGGGTTGTGGTCCTCGGACATCTTTCTCAGCAGCGCCTCGGCCCGCGCCGCGTCGGCCGGCGTGTCGACGCCGCCCTCCGCGGGGCTTCCGACGGCCACGCCGATCCGCACCCCGGCGGCCAGCGGGCGGAGCTGCTCCAGCTTCTCGGTGCGCTCCAGCGCCCCCTCGGGGAGCGCCACCCAGCGCAGGAGGGCGTCGCGCGTGTAGGCGTAGAGCCCCACGTGGCGCAGGTAGAGCCCGCTCTCGAAGTCGGGCTCCGCGTCGCGCGGGTGGGGCGCCGGGGCGCGGGTGAAGAGGAGGGCGCCGCCGTCGTCGCCGCGCACCACCTTCACCACCGACTCCTCGCGCCACTCGGCGTCGGAGGCGATCGGCGTCGCGACGGTGCCGATCTCCCAGCCGCCGACGGTCACCAGCCCCAGCGCGGCCTCCACGTGGTCGTGGCGGAGGAAGGGCTCGTCGCCCTGGACGTTGACGACGACGCCGTACCCCCGCCACGGCTCCATCCTCGCCACCTCCGCCACCCGGTCGGTCCCCGACGGGTGCTCGGCGCGCGTCATCGCCACCTCGGCCCCGAAGGCGCGCGCGGCGTCGGCCACCTCGGCGCTGTCGGTGGCGACCACCACGGCGTCGAAGAGGCCGAAGTCCACGGCGCGGCGCCAGACCCACTCCACGAGGGGCCTGCCGGCGATGGGGTGCAGCGGTTTGCGGGGGAGACGCGAAGAGCCGAGACGGGCCGGGATGACGCCGAGGACGCGATGGCGCATCGGCCCGGAATGGGAAGACTGGACGGGGGAGCCGTTTGCAATATTCACGCCATGGAAGTTATCTCCCCTCCGCGCGTTTGTCAAAGAAACGGATTCGAGGCTAACGGAGCGCTAATCGGGCCAGCGAGGCAGCGGCCGGACGACTCCGCTCCGTTTCGCATCCGCCTCCTTCCTCGCCGCGTCCCGGCCGGCGCTTCGCATTGCACGCGAAAGCCTGAAACGATAGCCTTCGTCGAAGGTCTATTCAACCCACCCGTTCGGGAGAGTGCCCGATGCAGAAGCTGTCGCTGAGGATCGAGGACCTGGAGGTCGAGACGTTCGCCGTGCAGGCGGGCGGCGTAGGAAGGGGCACCGTGGCCGGCCAGCAGCTGGTCACGCAAGGAATGGAGTGCAACACGCGGGACCTCTTCTGGTGCAGCGCGCAGCCCACGCTCAACGCGCTGGACGGCCGCTGCTACGACTCGTTCGTCGCCCCCGGCCAGGGCTACTGCACGCCCGTGTGCCCGTCCGGCGAGATGGTCTGCGACACTTCCGAAGGCGGGTGCACGGAGGCCCCCACCGGCGACTGCACCCCGCCGTGACCGCGGCCGCCTCGCCGTCGCCACGCTGAAAGTCACCTCCGAAGCCCGGTTGCCGGCACGATCGATCCGAGCGACGATCGGCGGCAGACCGTGAAATGGCGGCGCC
>DATACF010000404.1:0-7757 GCA_036259235.1 Longimicrobium sp.
GACGAGCCGCCGGCGTTCAGGCTCACCCCGGTGGTCGTGGTGGCGTTGGTGTAGAGCCGGTAGCCGCCCGCGTAGCGGGTGCTGAACTGGTTGTTGGCCGAGGCCTCCAGCGAGTCGGTCGTCGACTGGTCGGCGGCGACGGCCCGTCCGGCACCCCCGACCAGCTGGAGCTGGAGGCCGCCGGCCTCCTGGAGCGCGGGTCGACGGTCACCCTTGCGGCGAGCCGGGGGGGCGAGGCCGTTCCCATCGTCTCGGTGGCGCTGACCGTCTCGCCGGCCGGCGCCGCGGAGGTGCTGGGGGGCGGCCAGCTCCGCCTCCTCCGCGCCGGGACGGTGACGGTGACCGGGATGGCCGGCGGCGCCACCGGCGAGGTGGAGCTCGACGTGGCGCGCCCGCCCACGGTGGTCTTCGACCGGATCGCGAACGGGAACCGCGACGTCTGGAAGGTGGCCCTCGACGGCGGCGAGCTGACCCGGCTGACCGACCACGCGCTCGATGACCTCGACCCCACCGCGGCCGACGGGAAGGTGGTCTTCGTGAGCTACCGCGCCGGGAACGCCGAGCTCTACTCGGTCCCCCTGGCCGGGGGCGAGGCGGCGCGCCTGACCACCACGGCGCACAACGAGACCTCCCCCGCCCTCTCGCCCGACGGCGACCGGCTGGCGTACGTCCACGACGTCAGCGGGGTGGGGAAGCTGTGGACGGCGGCGCCCAGCGGGAGCGGGGCGGCGCGCGCGACCACCGGCTTCGGGTTCAGCGGCTCGGTGGAGAGCTCGCCCGCGTGGGCGCCCACGGGGAGCCGCCTGGCCTTCGTGGCCACCCCGGCGGGGTCGGCCGACCTCTACACCTTCGACCTGGGCGGGACGCCGGCGCTGGTGGGCTCGAGCGGCTCGGCCGACGTGGAGCCGGCGTGGAGCCCCGACGGGGAGTGGGTGGCGTTCGCCTCCAACCGCGCGGGGTCGGCGGGGATCGACCTCTACCTCCTCCGCGTCTCGACGGGCGCGGTGACGCGGCTGACGAGCACCGCGGGGAGCGAGGCGATGCCGGCGTGGACCCCCGACGGCCGGCTGGTCTTCGTCCAGCGCGCGGGCGCGGCGACGGGGCTGCGCTGGATCGACCCCGGCGCCCCCGCGACCGTGCACGCGATCGCCACGGGCGCGGGCGAGGTGTCGAACCCGTCGGTGGCGGCGGGCGGGGCGTGAGCCACGGGCCGGCCCGCGCCTGACGCGCGGCGCTCGGCGCGGCGTTTTCCCCGGGGGGACTGGTGCGAGCGGCGCCGGTCCCCCAACTTTGTGCCGCTACGCACCTTCGACGCCGGGCCCCGAGACGGCGCCCGGCCCGCCCGCCGCTCCCGCACCCGCCCGATGACGCACGCCACGCGATACACCGTCCCCGAAGAGGTCCTGGCCGCCCACCTGGAAGGCGAGGCGGTCCTCCTGCACATGGACACCAAGGACTACTACCGGCTGAACGCCACGGCGGCGTGCGTCTGGAAAGGGCTGGAGCGGGGGATGGACCGCGACGCGCTGGTGGAGGAGCTGGTCACGACCTTCGACGTGGCGCCCGCGACGGCCTCCGAGGCGCTCGACGGGCTCCTCGACGACCTCCTCCGCCGCCGGCTCCTGGTGGCCGCGGAATGATCCGCCTGGCGGACGCGGCGCTCACCGGCCTCTGGGCCGCGCTCTCGGTGCCCCGCTGGCTCCGGGGAACGCGGCTGACGTCGCTGATGCACCCGCCCGCGGTGTGGGAGGCGGGCGCCGCCCCCGCGCGCGGGTCGGTGCGCGCGGCGCACGCGGCGGTGCGCGTCCTGGCCGGGGTCCCGCTCCTCCCCTGGCGGAACACCTGCCTCTACCGCAGCGTGGCCGAGTGCCTGGTGCTGCGCCGCTACGGCGTCCCCGCGGTGGTGCGGATCGGGGTGAAGAACGAGGCGCCGCCGCACGGCCCGATCGCCGCCCACGCCTGGGTGGTGCGCGCCGACGACCCGGCCGAGCCCGCCCAGGGCCCCGGCGCCCACCACCCGCTGGCGGTCCGCGCGTGAGCGTCTCCGCGCCCGGCGGCGCGGCGGCGCTCTCCCTCCTGCACGACGGCGCCCTGCGCCTGGAGGCCGCCCCGGACCTCCGCCCCCTCCTCGCCCGCTGGCTCCCCCTCCTCCCCTACGACTCGACGCCCGCGGCCGCCGGGGGCGCCGCGATCCGCGTCGCGCGTCGCTTCGACGACGGCTTCGGGGCCGGTCCCGCGCCCGCCGCTCCCCCCGTGCTGCGGCTGGGCTCGGTGGACGCGTGGGTGGAGGGCGAAGGGGCCACGCTCCGCGGGGCGGCGGGGTGCGCGGGGCGGATCGGCCTGGCGGCGGGGACGGCGGCGCTCGCCGTGCCGCGCGTGGTCGAGGACGCCGACGCGGCGGGGTGGGACCTGTACTCGATGCTCACCCTCTCGGCGGCGCTCCTCCTGGGGCGGATGGGGCGGGCGCTGGTGCACGCGGCGGCGGTGGTGGCGCCCGGGGGCGGGGCGTGGCTCCTGGCGGGCGACACGCACGCGGGGAAGTCGACGACCTCGGTGAACCTGATCTCGGCCGGGTGGGACTTCGTCTCCGACGACCACGTGGTCCTCTTCGGCGGAGCCGGCGGCGGCGTGTGGGTGGAGGGGTGGCCGCGCCGCTTCCACCTCGACGAGGGATGGGAGTCCGGCGCGCCGGGGCGCCCCCGCGGCGAAGTCGACCCGCACGCGCGCTGGCCCGGCCGCTGGCGGCGCACCGCTCCGCTCGCCGGGGTCCTCTTCCCGCGCGTCTCCGCCGCCGAGCCGACGGCGCTGGCGCCCGCGCCCGCGGCCGACGCGCTCGCGGGGCTCCTCCGGCAGTCGCCCTGGCTCCTGGCCGACCGCGCGGCCGCCCCCGCGGTTCTCGGGCTCCTCCACGCGGCGTGCGGGCACCCCGCGTTCGCGCTCCGGCTGGGGCTCGACACCTACCGCGACACGGGCCGGCTCGTCCGCGTGCTGGGGCCGCTCGTCGCCGGGTGAGCGCTCTGGCTCCCGGGTGGCCGGAGGCCGTCTTCCGTCGCGCGCTCCAGCTTTGCCTTCCCGGCGCGCCAGATCTCCTCCCGAATTCCCAGGCGTGTCGAGCCTCACACTATCGTGAGGCTTTCGTGTTTGTTGGGGCGCCGTCGCCATCCGGCGCGGGGCCGCGATTCCCTCCGGTTCACGGCCGCGACAAGGATCTGGACACTCTTCCTCCTTCGGATTATCTTTGGTCCGCTCGTCCCCGGCACCCGGCCGGACCGCTCATCTCACCCCCAGCATGACGAGGCACCCATGAGTGTCACCACCGCGCACGCGCCCGGCACCTTCTGCTGGCTCGACCTCGCCGCGCACGACGCCGAGGCCGCCCGCCGCTTCTACACCGGCCTCTTCGGGTGGGAGGCCGCAGACTCGAAGTACGGCGAGGGGGAGAACGACGTCTATACGACGTACAACCTCGACGGGAGCGCCGCGGCCGCGTCGTACCCGATGGACGCGGCGCAGAAGCAGCAGGGGATGCCCTCGGCGTGGCTCCTGTACGTGAGCGTGGAGAGCGCGGACGAGAGCGCGCGGAAGGCGCGGGAGCTGGGGGCGACGGTGATGGCCGACCCCTTCGACGTGATGGAGCACGGGCGGATGGCGCTCCTCCAGGACCCCGCCGGCGCCGTGCTCGCGCTCTGGGAGGCGAAGGCGCACGTGGGGATGCGCGTGCGGGACGTGCCGGGGAGCTTCTGCTGGGCCGAGCTCGCCACCCGCGACGCCGGCCGGGCGGGCGCCTTCTACACCGGGCTCTTCGGATGGGAGGGGGCGCCGATGGAGGGCCCCATCCCCTACACCATCTTCACCCGGGGCGGCCAGCAGGTGGCGGGGATGTACACCATCACGCCGGAGATGGGCGAGATGCCGCCGAGCTGGGCCCCGTACTTCGCCGTCGCGGACCCCGACGCCTCCGCCGGGCGCGCGAAGTCGCTGGGCGCCGAGGTACTGATGGGCCCCGACGACGTCCCCGAAGTCGGCCGCCTGTACTTCCTCCGCGACCCGCAGGGCGCGCACTTCTACATCATCACGATGGTGCCGACGACGCGGTCGTAGCCCCCGGCGGACGCGGGCGGAGGGTGGCCGGGAGTGCTTGCCGGGCGCCACCGCGGGCGTTATGCATCCTCCGCCCGCGTCGTCTCCGGCCACCTCCCCCGCCCCGCCGCATGCCGCAGCGCCTCTTCGTGTACGGAACGCTCCGCGCGAGCCAGGCGAACCCCATGGCGCGCCTCCTCCGCGGCCACGCCGACCTCCTGGGCGAGGGGACGACGCGCGCCCGGCTCCACGACCTGGGGGAGTATCCCGGCGCCGTGGCCTCCCCCGACGCGGCCGACCGGGTGCACGGCGACGTCTTCGCCCTCCGCGAGCCGCACGCCGACGAGGTGCTCGCCGCGCTCGACGCCTACGAGGGCGAAGCGTTCGAGAGAACCGAGGTGGAGGTGGCCCTCGACTCGGGCGCCGAGGTAGCGTGCTGGACCTACCTCTTCACCGGGAGCGTCGAAGGCCGTCCCCGGATCGCCTCCGGCGACTACCTCCACCCCTGAGCCCCGGCCGGACCGACCTCAGGACCCAGGACTTGGGACTTGGGACTCAGGACTGGGCACGGGGCACCTGGCACTCGAACCCGGGCACCACAGCCGTTGCAACTTCCTGCGGCACATCCTCGTAAGGCTGGCGTCCGCGGGGACGGGCTGGTAGTTTTGCTACGGCTGTTTCGAGCCGTCCCCCCTACACCGCAGGCCCTCCATCCGTGAGGTACCCATGACCATTCTGTCGTCCCGCCGCCGTACGCTGGGACTCGCCGCCGCCGCCGTCGTCATGACCGGCTTCGCCGCGGACGCGGCCTCGGCGCAGATCGGCGGGCTCGGCCGCACCCTCGGACGCGCGGCCGGCCGGCTCAACGTCGACGCGGTGCTCCGCGGCGACCCGCCGATCACCACCAGCCTCCCCGACGCGCGCTGGGCCGTCGACTCGCTCGACAACTTCACCCCGCGCGAGGCCAAGCGCTCGATGCTGCAGCTGCAGCGGACGCCGAACGGCGGCTTCGTCCTGCAGCCGGGGTACTACGAGATGCACACCCAGAGCTACTGCCTCAAGGCCGGCACCCACGGCCCCGGCGGCGGCGACGGCTACCTCTTCGCCCCCACCCAGGGCCCGGCCGAGGACGCGGTGACGACCATCCTCCGCAACTCGGTCAACCACCCCGAGATCCACCAGCACGACATCCAGACGCTGCTGTGGGCGATCATCGCGCGGGCCAAGTTCGAGGACCTCTCCACCGAGCACAAGGCGACCGCGTCGCGGCTGCTGACGCCGCGCCAGCTGGCCTCGCTCAACCGCAGCGCGCTCGACCTCGTCCCCGGGCCGGCGCTCAACGCCGCCATGGACCGCGTCCCGCCGCTGGTGCGGCAGGTCCTCCAGGCCGAGGCCGAGCTCCGGCAGATGCTGACCACGCCGGGCACCACCTTCGAGCAGATGGAGCGCGTGGCCGTCCTCGCCGGGATGGCGCCGCTCGGCGAGGGGAGCCGCGCGGTCCCGTCGGGCCGCTGGAACCTGCACCCGGACGGCTACTACGTCCGCTACATCCCGCAGGGGTACAGCCACACGGTGACGCAGATCTGGGTGCCGCAGGGGAGCCCCGCCGTGGGCAAGGAGTACGACCCCGCCACGCACATCGCCGTCCCCGGCAACACCGCGCGGCAGCGGCTCGTGCAGTCGGGGCGGGCGCACCAGCAGAGCTGATCGTCCGTCCTCGGATTGGTGCAGGAAGGCCGGCTCCCTTTTGGGGCCGGCCTTTCTCGTTCCGGTGCGTTTCCGGCGGCTTTTCCTGGGCACTGGGCACCTGTAACTGCGAACTACGGATCCGGGCGTGTCCCTCCGCTGCGCTCCGGGCCGGGCTGCGGGCGCCGTAGGAAACGATACTACCGTTTCCAACGGCGCGGAGCCCCTGGCGGATTCCGTGCATTCCGCAGCGTCGCTTCCGATCGCGACCGCTTTCGCATTCCCCCCCGCCAGGGTCTCCGCCCTTCGGGCCCGCATCCCTCACGCAACGTCGCAGGTCGACGCCACCTCCACCCCGGTGGCCGCGCGAAGCCCCGCGCGCGGGCTCCCGTCTCCCCCTCTCCCGCTTGCGCCCTTTCGCACCGATCGGCATCGTGGCAGAAACGCCGCCGCCCGGGCGTTCCGTCTCACGACGTGCGCCCTTCGCCGTCGCTCCGCGCGCAAACCCGCTTCCCCCGATCCGCCGATGCCGTCCGGCCGCTCCGCGCTCCGCACCCTCGCGCTCGCCGCGCTCCTCCTCGCGCCCGCCGCGCCGCTGGGCGCGCAGGAACCGGCGTTCGCGCCGGGGCGGACGACGGAGCGGGTGGCGGCGCGCTCCGACACCACGCAGAAGTACGCGGTTTACGTCCCGTCGGCGTACAGCGAGGCGCGGACGTGGCCGGTGCTGGTGGTGATGGACCCGCGGGGGAGGGCCCTCTTCGCCCTCGACCTCTTCCGCGAGGCGGCCGAGCGCCACGGATGGATCGTCTTCAGCTCGTACCGCACCCTCTCCGACGCCGACACCGCGAGCGACGTCAACCATCGCGCGCTCGAGGCCATCCTCCGCGACGCCGAGCGCCTCCGCGTCGACCCGCGCCGCCTCTACCTGGCCGGCTTCTCCGGGACGGCGCGCCAGGGGTGGACGATGGCGTACGGGCTCCAGGGGAACGTGGCGGGGTTCATCGGCGTCGGCGGCGGCTTCCCCGGCCCCGACGGGATCTGGCGGACCCTCCTGAACGGCGTCCAGCCCCCCTTCGCCTTCTTCGGCGCCTCCGGCGGCGTCGACTTCAACGAGAACGAGATGTTCTCGGCCGACACCGTCCTCGACCATACCTCCCTCCCCCACCGCGTCGTCCGCTTCGAGGGCGGCCACACCTGGTTCCCGAAGGAGGTGGCGGCCGAGGCGGTGACGTGGATGCAGCTCCAGGCCGTCAAGGCGCGCCTCGCCCCCCGCGACTCCGCGCTCGCCGACTCGGTCTTCGGCGCGCGGATGGCGGCGGCGCGGGCGCTGGAGGCGGCGGGGGAGACCGGCGACGCGTACCTCCAGTACCGCTCGGCCGCCACCGACTTCGCGGGGCTCCTCGACGTCACGGCGGCCGGCGAGGCGGCCGGCCGCCTGGAGCGCGACGGGCGGGTGCGGCGCGCGCTGGAGCGGCGTCGGGCGCTGGAGAAGGAGGTGGTGCGGTACAAGATCGCCGCCGAGGAGTACGCCGAGTCGCTCCGCGATCTTCCCCGGATGCCGGCCGACGCGCGCACCTTCGCGCGGCTGCGCCTGGCGGAGCTGAAGCGGCAGGCGGCCGACTCCACCGACCGCGAGGCGGCGCGGGCGGCCGGGGCCATGCTGGAGTTCACCTACGTCGTCTACGCCTTCTATGAGCCCCGCCGCTACCTCGACCGCGGCGACCCCGCGCGGGCGCTGGCCTCGCTCCGCGTGGCGCGCGAGATCAAGCCGGAGAACCCCTTCGTCTGCTGGTCGTTCGCCCTCGCGCACGCGCAGGCGGGCGACCGCGACGCCGCGTTCCGCGAGCTGGAGTGCGCCGAGCGTGGCGCGATCCTCACCGTCGCCGCCCTGGAGCGCGAGCCCTTCCTGGAGCCCCTCCGCGCCGACGCGCGCTTCGGCGCGCTCCTGGAGCGCGTCCGCGCCGCGCCGCCGCCCGCGCGCTGACGCCGGC
>DATACF010000405.1:0-5456 GCA_036259235.1 Longimicrobium sp.
CGGGTGGGGGGGAGCTGTCGCTGGTCGACATGTTCCGCTTCCCCACCGTGGGGTCGCTGACCGCCGCGCTGGCGGGGTCGCGCCCGGCCGCGCTGGCCATCGAGGAGGTGCAGGAGACGGCGGACCGGAAGCGGGCGGCGCTCGCCCGCCAGGCCCGGGCCCGCCAGGGGGGGAGGCCGGCGTGAGCGAGGCGCTGTTCGACGGGGTGGAGCCGATCGCGGTGGTGGGGCTGGCGGGGCGCCTCCCCGGCGCCCCGACCGTGGAGGCGTTCTGGGCCAACCAGAAGGACGGGGTCGAGTCGATCGCCGTGATGGGCGAGGCGGAGCTCCGGGAGGCGGGGGTCGACCCCGCCCTCCTGGCCGACGCCGACTACGTCCGCGCCTCGGGCGTCGTCGAGGACGCGGACCGCTTCGACGCCGCCTTCTTCGGCTATTCGCCGCGCGAGGCGGAGACGATGGACCCGCAGCAGCGCCTCTTCCTGGAGGTGGCGTGGGAGGCGATGGAGGACGCGGGGCACGACCCCGCGGCGTTCGCCGGGGCGGCGGGGGTCTTCGGCGGCGTCTTCATGAACAAGTACTTCGCCGCCAACCTCCTCACCAACGAGGCGTTCCAGCGCTCCCCCGCGGCGGCGTTCGCGCGGAACTTCAACGACAAGGACTTCCTGGCCACCCGCGTGGCCTTCCTCCTGAACCTGCGCGGTCCGGCGATCACGGTGCAGACGGCGTGCTCCACCTCTCTGGTGGCGACGCATCTCGCCGTGCAGAGCCTGCTGAGCTACGACTGCGACCTGGCGCTGGTGGGCGGGGTGGCGCTGAACGTCCCGCTCAAGTCCGGCTATCCGGTGATGGAGGGAGGCCTCTTCGCCCCCGGCGGGCACTGCCGCCCCTTCGACGCGCGCGCCGAGGGGACGGTCCCCGGCTACGGCGCGGCGGTGGCGGTGCTGCGCCGTCTCTCCGACGCGCTGGCCGACCGCGACCACGTCCGGGCGGTGATCCGGGGGACGGCGGTCAACAACGACGGGAACCTGAAGGCGGGGTTCACCGCGCCCAGCGTGGACGCGCAGGCGCGGGTGATCGCCTCGGCGCAGGCGGTGGCGGGGGTGCACCCCGACACGGTGGGCTACCTGGAGGCGCACGGCACCGCCACGCCGGTGGGCGACCCCATCGAGGTGGCGGCGCTCACCCAGGCCTTCCGCGCGCAGACGAAGCGCCGCGGGTTCTGCGCGCTGGGGTCGGTGAAGGCCAACATCGGCCACCTCGACGCGGCGGCGGGGATCGCGGGGATGATGCGCGCCGTCCTTGCGCTGGAGCACCGGACGATCCCGCCCACGGCCAACTACGCGTCGCCCAACCCGCGGCTGGAGCTGGAGGCGTCGCCCTTCTACGTCCCCACGGCGGCGCGCGAGTGGCTCTCCGACGGCGAGCCTCGTCGCGCGGGAGTCTCCTCCTTCGGCGTGGGCGGGACGAACGCGCACGTCGTGCTGGAGGAGGCGCCGGAGCCGGAGCCGCGCTCGGACGAGGTGCGCCCGTGGCAGCTCTTCGTCCTCTCCGCCCGCAGCAAGGCGGCGGTGGACCACGCGGCCGCCCGTCTCGCCTCGCACCTGGAGACGCATTCCGACGTCGGGCTGGCGGACGTGGCGTTCACGCTCCAGGCGGGGCGGCGGGCGTTCGACCACCGGCGCTACGTGGTGGCGCGCACGGCGGCGGAGGCGGCGGAGGCGCTGCGGGGGCCGGAGCCGCGCCGGATAACCGCGACGGCGCCGGGGCGGCGGGAGCCGGTGTTCATGTTCCCCGGCGGGGGGACGCAGCACCCCGACATGGGGATCGACCTCTACCTCTCGGAGGAAATCTTCCGCGACGAGGTGGACCGGTGCGCGTCGCTCCTGGAGCGCAAGCTGGGGTTCGACCTCCGGCGCTTCCTCTACCCGTCCGTGATGGGCGACCCTCCGGTCGACCGCGAGCACGTCCCGGCGGTGCTGGCCTCCATCTTCGTCACCGAGTACGCGCTGGCGAAGCTGTGGATGAGCTGGGGGGTGACGCCGCACGCCATGATCGGCCACTCGCTGGGCGAGTACGCGGCGGCGTGCCTGGCGGGGGTCTTCTCGCTCGAGGACGCGCTCGACCTGGTGATGCTCCGGGGCGCGCTCTTCGACCGGATGCCCGAGGGGCGGATGCTCTCGGTGCAGCTCCCCGAGGCGGAGGCGCGGGCGATGCTCGGCGACCGCCTCTCGGTGGCGGCGGTGAACGCGCCGGGGCTGACGCTGGTCTCGGGCCCCGAGGCGCAGATCGACGCGCTCGTGGAGCGGCTGGAGGCGGCGGAGGTGGAGTGCACGCGGGTCCGCATCCAGGTGGCGAGCCACTCGTGGATGGTGGAGCCGTTCCTCGACCAGTTCACCCGCGACATCGCGCGGTATCGTCTCAATCCGCCGACGATCCCGTTCCTCTCCGGGGTGACGGGGACGTGGATCCGCCCCGAGGAGGCCACCGACCCGGCGTACTGGGCGCGCCACCTCCGCCAGCCGGTGCGCTTCGCCGACGGGGTGCGCGAGGCGGTCTCCGCCCCCGGCCGCGTCCTCCTCGAGGTGGGGCCGGGGAACGCGCTGGCGACGCTGGCCGCCGCGCAGCAGCTGGTCCCCGCGCCCGTCGCCGTGGCCTCCATGCGCCACCCGCGCGAGGAGGCGCCGGACCTGGCCTTCCTCCTCGGCGCGGTGGGCCGGCTCTGGCAGGAGGGGGTGACGATCGACTGGGACGCCTTCCACGGCGAGGCCCGGCCCCGCCGCGTCCCGCTGCCGACGTACCCGTGGGAGAAGAAGCGCTACTGGATCGAGCCCGGCCGCGCCGCGTCGCCGGCCGCCCGCGACGATTCTCCCCTCCGCGTGGCGACGTGGAAGCGCGCGCTGCCCCCCGCGCCGCCCGCGTCCGGCCCCGGCCCCTGGCTGGTGCTCGACGACGGCTCGGCGCTGGGCGAGCGGATCGCGTCGCGCGCGGCGTCGCTCGGCCGCACCGTCGTTCGCGTCCGTCGTAGCTCGGACCTGCGTCTTCCGACCGACGGCGTGGCGGCGCTCGACCCGGCGCGCCCGGAGCACTGGGAGTCGCTTCTCGCCACGTTCGACGGCGAGGAGGCGACGAAGCCCGTCGCGATCCACCTCTGGGGGATCGGGGTGGACGACGCGGGGGCCGGCTCCGGCTTCCACGGCCTCCTCCCGCTCGCCCGGGCGGGCGCGTCCGTGCGCGAGGGCCTCCGCATTCTCGCCGTGACGGAGCGCGCCGCCTCCGCGGGGAGCGGGGACGAGATCGATCCGCGCCGCGCGGCGATGGTCGGCGCCTCTCGCGTCTCCTCGCGGGAGCGCGGGGTGGAGGGCCGGTGCGTGGACGTGGTCGTCGGCGGATCGGACGACGCGCTGGCCGGGCGGATCGTCGCGGAAGCCGGGCTCGACGGCGGGCCCGCGCTGGTGGCGTGGCGCGGCCGCACGCGGTGGGAGCGGGCGTACGAGCCGGTCGCCTTCGATTCCGCTGCGAGCGCGGTCTCGGCGGACGGCGCCTGGATCTTCGCGGGCGGGCTGGCGGGCGGGAGCGCGGCGCTGGCGGGCGCGCTCGCGGCGGCCGGCGCGCGCGTGATCGTCCTGGAACCGGCCTCGTTCCCCGAGCGCCGCGACTGGGACGGGTGGGTCGAAGCGCACGGGGAGGACGACGCGACGAGCCGCGAGATCCGCCGCCTGGTTCGCCTGGGCGACGGCGTCGCGGTGCAGACGGTCGATCACGAGCGGACCGACCTCGCGGCGAAGGCCGTCTCGCTCCGCTTCGGCACCGTGCGCGGGATCGTCGCCGGGGCGCTGGAGGACGCGGCGGACGAATCCGCGAGCGACCGGCTGGCGCGTGCGAATCGGGCGGTGGCGCTCGCGTCGGCGCTGGCGGACGCGTGCGGGGCGGAGGTGTGCATCCTCCCGGTCGCGTCCCACCTCGCGGACGATCCCGCCGCCGCGTACCTCGCCGCGACCGCCGAGGCGTGGGACGACGAGCGGGAGTGGATCGCCGCCGGGCTCCCCGCGGGAGACGACGTGGAGACGCGCGAGGCGGCGGAGAAGGTCGTCCACCGACTCCTCCCGCTCCTCCTCTCCGGCCGCCTCGGGGGACAGCTCGTCGTCGCCACGCCGGAGACGGTGTCTCGGGAGACGGACGGCGAGGAGGAGGCGGCCCCGGGCGCGAGCGACGGCTACGTGCCGCCGCGGAGCGAGGCCGAGCGGAAGCTGGCCGCCGTCTGGAGCGAGCTCCTGGGCGTGGAGCGGGTGGGGATGGAGGACGACTTCTTCGAGCTGGGCGGCCACTCGCTGATGCTGGCGCAGATGACCAAGCGCCTGCGCGGCGTCTTCACCGCCAGGCTCGCGGTGCGCGACCTCTTCGAGGCCTCCACCATCGCCTCGCTGGCGGCGCTCATCGAGGCGAGGGAAGGCGCGGGCGGCGGCGCGGCGGCCAGCGGGCCGGACCTCGCCGCGGAGGTCGCGCTCGACCCGGCCATCACGGCGGAAGGGCTGGCGCCGATGGCGACCGGAGCCCCGCGTGCCGTCTTCCTCACCGGCGCCACCGGCTTCCTCGGCGCCTTCCTCTGCGCCGAGCTCCTCCGCGCGACGGACGCCGAGGTGTACTGCCTGGTCCGCGCCGGGAGCGTGGAGGACGGCGAGGAGCGCGTCCGGCGGAAGCTGGAGTCGTTCGGGCTCCTGGGCCCCGCCGCCGACCGCGTCCGCGCCGTCCCCGGCGACCTGGCGAAGCCCCTCTTCGGGCTGTCGAAGGCGGAGTTCGACGCGCTGGCGGAGAAGGCCGACGCCGTCTACCACTGCGGCGCGTGGGTCAACTTCGCGCGGCCGTACCGGGTGCTGAAGCCCTCCAACGTCGCCGGGACGCAGGAGGTGCTGCGGCTGGCGGCCACCGCGCGGCTCAAGCCCGTGCACCACGTCTCCACCATGGCCGTCCTGGCCGGCGCCTTCGTCTCCGGCGTCCCGGCCGTCGACGAGGACACCCCGCTCCCGCCGCCGGTGGGGCACGACACGGGGTACAGCCAGAGCAAGTGGGTCGCCGAGGGGCTGGTGGAGATCGCGCGCGAGCGCGGCATCCCCGTCTCCGTCTACCGCCCCGGCGTGGTCCTGGGCGACAGCCGGACCGGCGTCTCTAACGAGGAAGACTACATCACCAAGGTGATCCAGGGGTGCGTCCAGCTCGGCGTGGCGCCGCTGCGCGAGTATCCGCTCGCCACCGCCACCGCCGACTACGTGGCCGGGGCCATCGTCGCGCTCTCGCTGCGCGACGAGTGGACGGGGAAGACCTTCCACACCATCGAGCCCGATCCGCTCCCCTGGAACCGGATCTTCGACCACCTCCGCGCCTTCGGCTACCCCGTGCGGAGCATCCCGTACGACGCCTGGCGCGACGCGCTCACCGCGCGGATCGACGAGAGCCCCGAGG
>DATACF010000406.1:0-5276 GCA_036259235.1 Longimicrobium sp.
GCAACGCGCGCCAACGTTCAATGGCGCTTCACCTGTGGCCACGCACGCACGAAACTCCAGCGTCTTTACCCATCACCTTTAGAGAGGTGATGAACTACGGCGCCCGCAGCCCGGCCCGGAGCGCAGCGGAGGGACACGCCCCGATCCGCCGTTCGCCGTTGAAGTTGCAGTTGCCGTCAGGAAAGCCCGCCCCAACGACGAGAAAAACGAAGAAGGGCGGCGAAGCCCGTAAGCCTCGCCGCCCCTCGCACATCCAGAAGACCGAACCTCAGGAGACCGCCCAGAACCCTTCGAGCGCGGTGCCGTCGGGGCTCTCGCGGAGCTTCTCGAACGCCCGGTTCCGGATCTGCCGGATCCGCTCCCGAGTGACCCCCAGCAAAGACCCGATCTCCTCGAGCGTCCGCTCCTCGCCCTCGTCGAGCCCGTAGTAGAGATACAGGATCTTCCGCTCGCGCTCGGTGAGGTACTTCTCGAACATCTTCTCGAGGAACTCGCGTCGCGCCTGCGACTCGACCTCCTCCTCGATCTCCACCGCCTCGGAGCCCGCGAAGCGCTCGCCGAACGACGCGCTGTCGCGGTCGCCGCGGTCGAGCGGGGCGTCGAGGGAGAGCTCGCTGGCGGCCACCCGGCGGAGCGCCCGGATGGTGTCGACGGGCTCGCCCATCTCCTCGGCGATCTCCTCGTCGGTGGGCGAGCGGCCCAGCGTCTGGGTCAGCGCGGTGTCGACGCGCGAGAGCCGGACCAGGTTGGAGTTCTGGTTCAGCGGGATGCGCACCGAGCGCGTCTGCTCGGCGAGCGCCTGGAGGACCGTCTGGCGGATCCACCAGACGGCGTACGAGATGAACTTGACCCCCTTGTCGGGGTCGAACTTCTTGACGGCCTTCAGCAGGCCCTCGTTGCCGATGCACACCAGCTCCGCGAGCCCCAGCCCGCGGCCCTGGTACTTCTTCACGTAAGAGATGACGAAGCGGAGGTTCGCGGTGACCAGCCGCTCGGCCGCCTCGCGGTCGCCGGAGCGGGCACGGTGCGCGAGAGCTCGCTCTTCGGCCGGGTCCTCGATGAGCGGGTACTTCTCGACGTCGTGCAGGTACTGGTCGAACGAATCCAGGGCCCGTGAGCTCAAGAACATTTCGTCTCGTCCCTTTCACAAAAGAACAAGAGCAGCGAGCCTCGTTGGTGTGCGAGGACTCGCTGCCCAAGGGTGCGCGCTAAGGATGTCTCCCGGAAATCCCCATAACCGGCTATTGTAATCGGCATCTCCGGGAAAGTCAATTTCCCCGGTACGCCAACGTGGACGCCCCACGCAAGCAGGTCGCGCGTAACGCATTGCCGCCTCCCCACTTGCGTCCACTTCCCCCGAACGCCCGCCGCACCCCCCGTCACACCGCCCCGAAGGCCAGCACGGCGTTGATCCCCCCGAAGCCGAACGAGTTCGACAGGGCGTACCGCACGTTTCGCGCCGCGCCCTCCCCCACGACGTACGGGAGGTCGCACGCCTCCCCCGGCTCCTCCAGGTTGACGGTCGGCGGGACCCACCCCCGCTGGATGGCCAGCGCGGTGACGGCGGCCTCGATGGCGCCGGTGGCCCCCAGGCAGTGGGCGGTGTACCCCTTGGTCCCCGAGACGACGACGCGGTCGGCGTGCTCGCCCAGGACCGCGCGGATCGTCCGGCTCTCGGTGGAGTCGTTGAGGGGGGTCGACGAGCCGTGGGCGTTGACGTAGTCGACGTCCTCCGGGGCCAGCCCCGCCGTCCGGAGCGCGTCGCGCATGGCGCGGGCGGCCTGGGCGCCGTCGGGGCGGGGGGCCGTCATGTGGTGGGCGTCGTTGGAGGTGCCGTAGCCGAGGAGCTCGGCGTAGATGGTGGCCCCCCGCGCCTTCGCCCGCTCCATCTCCTCCAGGACCAGGAGGGTGGCCCCCTCGCCCATCACGAAGCCGTCGCGCGCCGCGTCGAAGGGGCGCGAGGCGCGCCGCGGGTCGTCGTTGCGGGTCGACATGGCGCGGATGATGGCGAAGGCGCCGTAGCAGAGGGGGGCCAGCGGGGTCTCGACGCCGCCGGCCAGCATCACGTCGGCGTCGCCGTCGCGGATGGCCCGCCAGGCGTCGCCGAGGGCGATGGCGCCCGAGGCGCAGCTCATCCCGTTGGTGGAGTTGGGCCCGGTGAAGCCGAACTCGATGGCGACGTTGCAGCTGGCCGCCCCGCCGAAGACGGCGAGCGCCAGGAGGGGGTCGACGGCGCGGACGCCGCCGTGGATGTAGGAAGTGAACTGCCCCTCGCCGTAGGCCACGCCCCCCAGCGCGCTCCCCACCTGGACGCCGACGCGGTCGGGGTCCTCGCCGCTCGGGTCGATCCGGGCGTCCTCCAGCGCCTGCCGGGCGGCGGCGATGGAGAACTGGGCGTAGCGCTCGGTGCGCCGCGCCCGCTGCCGGTCCATGTAGTCGGTGGGCTCGAAGTCGTTGACCTGGGCGGCGATGTGCGAGCGGAAGGGGGTGGGGTCGAAGCGGTCGATCCGCTGCACGGCCGACTCGCGGCGCTTCAGCCCCTCCCACAGCCCCTCGACGCCGCTCCCGATCGGGGTGACGGCGCCGATGCCGGTGATCGCGACGCGGCGCTTCGCCGCGGGGTGTCCGTTGCTGCTCTCGGTCATTCGGGGCTGCCGCTCGAAAAAGGCCTGACGCGCCGGTCTCGCCGCCTCCTACACCGCAGCGGCGATTCCGTGCGCTTCTTCTCTCATCTACGAAAAGAAAAAAGGACTCACGCAGAGGAGCAGAGTCAGCAGAGAACCCCTCTCTGCTCCTCTGCTTCTCTGCGTGAGACATGCTCTCAAAAAGCAGATCTCTCACAGGGGGCACAGGGGACACGGGGGGGGGCGGCGCGAACCGGAGTCCCCCCTGTGCCCTCTGTGCCCCCTGTGAGAGACCCCAGGGGTTGCCGTTACGTCCCTTCGACGGCGCGCTTGATCCCGGCGAGGGTGCGGGAGGCGACGTGGTGGATGAAGACGGGGCCGATGACGGCGCCCGCGACCGCCCGCCGCACGAAGCCGGGGAGGGGCCACCGCGGCCCCTCGTCCCAGTCGTGGACGATCCGCACCAGGGTCGTCCCGTCGCCCTGGTCGTGGAAGCTCCACTCGACGTCCATCCCCGTGGTGATCCCGTCCACGTGCTTGTAGAGGACCACCGGGCGCGCCGCGTCGACCGTCATCTCCGAGACCCACCAGACGGGGTAGGGGAGGGGGCCGAACGAGCGCCGCGCCGCCATCTCCACGAGCCCGGTGCCGAAGGCGTCCCTGCGCTGGAAGCGGACCCACCGGTAGTGGGGGAGCCACTCGGGCCAGCGCTCCACGTCGGCCGCGTAGCGAAAGCAGGCGGCCGGCGGGGCGCGCATCACGGTCTCGTCGACGGTGCGCACGGGGGCGTCAGCGGGGGACGAAGTCGTCGTCCTCGCCCACGCTCCGGCAGAAGGCGGCGATCAGGCGGACGGTGGCGTCGAGGTCGTCGAGCGAGACGACCTCGTTGGGGGAGTGCATGTAGCGGTTGGGGATGGAGACCACCCCGGTGGCCACCCCTCCCCGCTGGAGGTAGATGGCGTCCGCGTCGGTGGAGGTGAAGCGCGGGGCCGCCTGGATGGTGTAGGGGATCCCCTCCCGCTCGGCCACCTCGGCGAGGCGCTCGAAGACCAGCGCGTGGATCGCCGAGCCGCGCCCCAGGACGGGGCCGCTCCCCAGCTTGTGCTCGCCCACCTGCTTCTTGTCGATCCCCGGCGCGTCGGTCGAGAAGGTGAGGTCGACGGCGATGGCCACCCGCGGGTCGATCCGGAACGCCGAGGCGCGCGCCCCGCCCCCGTGGTAGCCGATCTCCTCCTGCGTCGTCGCCACCGCGTGCACCTCGGCCTTCGCCCGCTCGCCCTCCGCGAGGGCGCGGAGGACCTCGAGGACGACGTAGGCGCCGATCCGGTTGTCGGCCGAGCGCGAGGCGATGAGCCCGTTGCCGAGCTCCACCAGCGACGAGTCGACCACCCCCGCGTCGCCCACCCGCATCCCCCGCTCCAGGGCGTCGGCGCGGTCGCGGGCGCCGACGTCCACCCAGAGGTCGACCACCTTGACCGCCTTCTCCTTCTCGTCGGCCTTCATCAGGTGGATCGGCTTCTTCCCCACCACGCCGACGACGTCGCCCTTGCGGGTGAGGAAGCGGATCCGCTGGCCCACCAGGACCTCGGGGTCCCACCCGCCGATCCCCTCGATGTAGAGGAAGCCCTCGTCGTCGATGTGGGTGACCATCACCCCGATCTCGTCGACGTGCCCGGCGAGCATGATCCGCGGGCCGCCCTCGCCGAGGGAGGCGGTGGAGTTGCCGGAGACGTCGACGTCGACGCGGTCGGCGAACCCTTCCGCCTCGGCGCGCCAGACGCGGGCGGCGGCGGTCTCGAAGCCGGAGGGTCCGGGGGTGTCGAGGAGCTTCTTGAGGAACTCGTACGAGCTCGGTTGCATGGAAAAGGGGTGCTCGGCTGGAGGATGGACGGTGCGTGGCGCGCGGTCAGCCCGCGCGGCCTGGGGCGGGCGGCTCGGGGGCGCGCGCGGCGACCTCGGGGGTGTACGCGTGGTAGAGGTGCTTCGCCAGCACCTCCTCGGCGTAGACCTCGGGGGGGAGATCCTCGAGCGCGGCGAGCGCGCGGAGGGCGCGGGCCTGGCGCTCGGGGAGCCGGAGCGTGAACGATTCCTTCGGCATGGAAGGCGGGGCGTCTGTTCCGTCGTGGGTGTACGCTATGTAAACTTCTGCTTCGCGCACGGCTCTGCGCCATAAAGGTGACGCGCACGGGGGGCGCCTCGTCACGGCCCCAAAGCGGCGTCGGCCGGAGCCTTCGCTCACTCGCCGCGGCCCACCGCGTCGGCGTAGAGCTCGAGGAAGCCGGAGAGGATGCGGTGCGTCATCCCCCAGACCACGTTCCCCCGGGCGCCGAAGGCGGGGAAGGGGAGGGTGGTCCCGTCGCCCAGCTCGTGGAGGTACTCCACCGCCGAGGCCGGGTCGGCCAGCTCGTCGACCGACACCCAGAGGGCGGCCTGCACCTCGTGGTTCGGCGTGGCCTCCACCCCGGGCGCCACGGCGAAGACGTACGGCGAGACGACGATCCCCGGGAGCCGCTCCGAGCGGGGGGCCAGGTCGTCGAGGGCGCCCAGGAGCGCCCCGTGGCGCCCCACGTCGATCCCCACCTCCTCGCGCGTTTCGCGGGCGGCGGTGGCGGCGAGGTCCGCGTCCTCCGGGGCCGCGCGCCCGCCGGGAAG
>DATACF010000407.1:0-10824 GCA_036259235.1 Longimicrobium sp.
CCAGGCGCCGGCGCACGCCGCCCGCGCTTCGACCTCCGGCGCCTCGTCGGGGGCGGCGGCGGACCTGGCTGAGGCGAAGGCGCTCTGCGAGGCGGGGCGCTACGACGACGCGTTCCGCCTCTTCAGGCGGGCCGCTGCCGCGGGGAGCGCCGAAGCGCTGGGATTCGCGGGCAACGCGTACCTGAGCGGCGAGGGGACGCACCCGGAGCCGGAGCTGGGGATCGAGATGCTGCGCGACGCGGCGGGGAAGGGCGACGCACGCAGCATGATCACCCTGGCGACCGCGTACCAGAGCGGGTTCGGGGTCAAGGAGCGCAGCGGGCGGTGGGCCATGCACTGGCTGCGGAAAGCCGCCACCGAGGCGGGCGACGCGGAGGCCATGCGCAGGCTGGGCGTGATCCACCGGGACGCGGGGAGCGACTCGGCGTTGTACTGGCTGGCGAGAGCCGTGGACGCGGGGTCCGCGGACGCCCGGGTCGACCTGGGCTCCCTGTACCGCCACGGCACCCTGGTCCCTCGCGACACGGCCGAGGCGGTCCGCCAGTACCGCGCGGCCGCGGGAGCCGGCTCGGCGCGGGGGCTGTTCGCGATGGGGGAGGCGCACGAAGGGGGATTCGGAGTGCCGCCGGACCCCGCGGAGGCGCACCGGTGGTACCTGAAGGCGGCGTGCGCGGGGTCCGCCGACGCCATGAACGCCCTCGGCGTCCAGTACCTGAGCGGGCGCGGCGTGCCGGCCGACCGCGGCGAGGCGGAGCGCTGGTTCCGGCGGGCCTGGGCCGCGGGCTCGGAGTCCGCGGCGGGAAACCTCCGCGAGCTCGAGGCGCCCGAGCGTCCGCGGCGGTGGCGGGGGCCCGTGGCCGCCGTGCTCGCGTGGCTGAAGGTGCCGGAGACGGAGCCGCCGGTGGCCTGCCCGGTCCCGGCCCCGGCCGGCTGAGCCCGGGCCGATCCTCGCGGCCACGATCCTGCAGGTGCGGCGCGCGTCCGAGAGGTTCCCGCTCTTCACGCCCCCCGCCCGCGGACCCGTTTGCCCGAGACGCTGCATCACGGATGGAGAGAGACGTGGATCGGCGCCGCCCGCGGCGTGGCGAAGGCGCTCTTCCGCTTCGTCCGCGCCCGCTGGAAGCTCCTCCTCGTCCTCTTCCTGGGGGTGGGCCTTCCGCTCGTCGCCTTCGGCGCCCTGGCCGAGGACGTGTGGACCCGCGGCGGCCTCCTGTGGGACGAGCCGATCCTGCGCTGGGTGCACCGCCACGCCACCCCGGGCCGCGACGCGGCGATGAAGTTCGTCAGCGCCGTCGGCTACGCGTACGGCGTGGTGCCGATGGCGGTCGTGCTCTTCTTCGTCCTGCTGGCCCTGCGCCGCCGCGGCAACGCCCTCTTCTGGGCCGTGGCGATGGGCGGGGCGGGGGCGCTGAACAGGGGCGCCAAGCTGCTCTTCCGCCGCTCCCGGCCCGAGCTCTGGCTCTCCCCGGCGCCCGAGCACACCTACAGCTTCCCCAGCGGGCACGCCATGGGGTCCATGGCCTTCGTGGCCGCGCTGGCGGTGCTGGCGTGGCCCACCCGGTGGCGCTGGTGGGCCATCGCGGCGGGCGGCGTCTTCACGTTCCTGGTGGGGTTCTCGCGCGTGTACCTGGGCGTCCACTATCCGTCGGACGTGGTGGCCGGGTGGTCGGCGTCGCTGGCGTGGGTCCTGGGCGTGAGCCAGGTGGCGTACGGCCGGATGGGGAAGCCCCGCCCCCGCGCCACCCCCGCCGCCGCGGGGCCCGACCCCGCGCCCGAGCCTCCCGCCGGGCGCTGAGCGGGGTCTACCGGCCGGCCGCCCGCAGCGCCTCCAGCGAGCGCAGCGCGAAGCCCGCGTGCAGCGCCGCGCCGAGGGGGAGGACGTCCTCGTCGGCGACGAAGCGCGGGTGGTGGAGCCCCTGGTCGGCGCCGATCTCGGGCTTCCCCGAGCCCAGCGCCACGAAGCAGCCGGGGACGCGCTCCAGCACGTACGAGAAGTCCTCGCCGCCCATCACCGGCGTCATCTCCCGCACCGCGCCGGCGCCCAGGAGGGCGCCTCCCACCTCGCGGGCCAGCGCCCAGGCCTCCGCGTCGTTCACGGTGGCCGGGTAGTCCTCGCCCGGGAAGGTCACCTCGGCCGTGCACCGGTGCGCCGCCGCCGTCCCCTCGGCGATGGCGCGGACGCGCTCCTGGAGGAACTTCAGCCCCGGGGTGGAAAGCGAGCGGACGGTGCCCTGCAGCCGCACCTCGGCCGGGATCACGTTGAAGGCATCGCCGCCGTGGATGGTGGTGACGCTCACCACGCCGGGCGTCATGGGGTCCAGCTCGCGCGAGACGATCGTCTGGAGCTCGCCCACGATCCGCGCCGCCGCCACCACGGGGTCGACGGTGGTGTGCGGCATGGCCGCGTGGCCGCCCACGCCGCGCACCACGATCTCCACCTGCCCGGCCGAGGCCAGCATCGGCCCGGCGCACGAGGCCATCGTCCCGGTGGGGATGTACGGCCACACGTGCACCCCGAAGGCGCGCCCCACCTCCGGGTTCTCCAGCGCGCCCTCCTCGCACATCCGCAGCCCGCCGGCGCCCCCCTCCTCGGCCGGCTGGAAGAGGAGCTTCACCGTCCCCTGGAGCTCGCCCTCGCGCGCCTTCAGCAGCTGCGCGGCGCCCAGCAGCATGGCCGTGTGACAGTCGTGCCCGCAGGCGTGCATCTTCCCGTCGACCTCGCTCCGGAAGGGGACGTCGGCTTCCTCGTGGATCGGGAGCGCGTCCATGTCGGCCCGCAGCGCCACGCACGGCCCGTCGCCCCCGCCGATCGTCGCCACGATCCCCGTCTCCGCCACCGGGAAGCGGTAGGGGATCCCCATCGCGTCCAGCTCGCGCCGCACCACCTCGCTGGTGCGGTGCAGGTCGTACATCAGCTCCGGGTGCCGGTGCAGCTCCCGCCGGACCGCCACCATCCGGTCGTGGATCGCGCGGGCCTCCTCCAGCAGCGTCGTCTCCATCCAGCTCTCTCCCTGTTTCGGCGTCCACCCGGCGCGGATGGACGCGCCGGCGTCTTCCCCTCCGTTCGCCCGGCAAGATAGCGGCGAGCCCCCCGCCCCGCCTCCTTCGCCCGTCCGCGCGAACGCCCGGTGCGAATCGAGCCTGGTCCTGTCCCTCAAGCCAGGAAGCGCCGCGGGCGGCGGCGCACGCTCGCCCGGTGCTCGTCCCCGCACTTGGGATGAGCCGGGGGAGCGAGTGGTCCATTCCATCCGCAGGAGGCTTCACATGTCGGGAAAGACCGGAGAGAAGTGCCAGAAGAGCGGCGTGTACCGCTGCGCCACCCACAGCGACAACACGATCCCGCTCTCGGTGGGGGAGAAGTTCCCGCCCTGCTCCCGGAACGGGGGGCACGGGACCACGTGGACCTTCGTGAGCCCCGCGTGACGCGATCCCGGTCGCGTGCACCCCGCCGATGACGACGACAGCCCGCCGGAAAGGTCCCGGCGGGCTGTCCCGTTCCCCGCTCACGCTCCGGACGCGAGCGCCAGTCTCACCCCTCCAGCAGCCGCCGCACGTTCAGCGGCGCGAACGCCTCGGGGCCGCGCGCGGTCGAGTAACGGTGCTCCGAGGCGTCCACCGCCTCGCCCATCACCAGCTTCGTCACCAGGTCGGCCGAGTGGTAGCACTGCTCCTGGAGCCCCGCCTCGTACGTCCACCCGCCGGTGAAGAAGACGCGGTTCCGCCCCTGCACGCCCGGGTACTTCTTCACCTCGTTCCCCCACAGCCGGTCCTGCGCGTCCATGGCGCCGAAGGTGAGCGCGTTGTGGGGGAAGTACGCCACCGCCGGCGACCCGTCGAGGGTGCGCAGGACGTGCCGCTCGGGGATGGGGATGCGCGGGTTGAGGGAGACGAAGAAGCTCTGCGTCTCGAAGTCGTCCCAGCGGAGGTTGGCGGCGTCGTTCTGGTGGCGGTTCTCCAGGTAGTTGATGGAGTACGGGCGCAGCTCCTCGCCCTCGCGCACCGAGATGTTGTACGCCGCCCACGCCCGCGCGTCGGCCGGCAGCAGCCGCGCGTACGTGTGCGCCACGCCGACGCTGCTGTAGTAGTCGAACGCCCCCAGCACCGACGCCACCTCGCCGGCCGGGCCGCCGCGGAAGAGGCGGAGCGCCGCGTTGGCGTGGCACGCCACGATGGCCGCGTCGTAGCGGCGGTCGCCGCCGGGGTGGTGCACCGTCACCCCGTCCTCGCGCCCCGTGACCTCCACCGACACCCCCGTCTCGATCGTCGCCCGGCACGCCTTCGCCAGCGCGTCCGACCAGCTCGACGCCCCGTCGGCGAAGTACATCCGCCGCGGCGCCCCGTGCCCCAGCCCCTCCTGGAGGATGTAGTACTGCATCACGGCCAGGAACGGCATGGTGGCCGGGCTCGAGTCGTGGACGAAGTACATCCCGTTGATCCGCGGATAGAGGTTGTACCGGCCGAAAGCCTCCGAGTACCCCTTCTCCGCCAGGTACCGCTCCACGGTGTACCCCGCGTACTCGATGGCGCCCGAGCCCCCCGCGTCGGCCGGGGCCTCCTTGCTGAAGCGGTCGTACTCCTTCTGGAGCGCGGCCGGCATGGCGGGGCCGCCCTTGCGCCCCTGCGTGTACGCGAAGCCGCCGTCGGCCGTGCTGTACGAGGTGCTGTCCTCCAGCGGCCGGTACCCCACGCCCAGCTCGTCGAGGAGCGCGACGATGTTGGTGTAGCTGGCCGCGTTGAAGTCGTTGACCGCCAGGTCGGCGAAGCGCGGCCGCCCGTCCATCTCGAAGTAGACGGAGAGCATGTTGCCGCCCACCCGCGGCGCCTTCTCGAAGATGGTGGCGCGGTGCCCCGCGCGCGTCAGCATGTACGCCGAGAGGAGCCCCGACACGCCGCCGCCGACGATGGCGACGTCGAGGACGTTCTTCGGGGGGCGGATGGGGCGGGGGAGCGGCTTGCCGGGCGTGGGCTTCCTGCTGGGGCTCATGCGGAACGGTCTCCTGGAAAAGGTGGGGACGATGAAAACGACCGGATGGGTTCGGAGGCTCCGCGGAAGGCCAAAACCGGACGGAAAAGGCGGGCGTCCGGGCGGAACATCCGGCGCAAAAGGTGTCCCCGCTCCGCCTCCGCCGCAAGCGGGGACGGGCGTTTCCCCGCGTAGAACGAGGGTGTCACAAAGGGTTCGCAATGCGAATGTCGATGATGTACATTGCGGTACAAGCAAGCGGCTCCGCGGGGCACTCATTCGGGGATTATTCGGCCGAAATACGAAAACGGCCTGTCGAACGGCCGTTCGAATCGACACCAGAAACCCTGTGCTGGTGCGGAATCTCGCGCCAGGAACGGGGCGTAAACAGATAACTATGGTTGACACAACGACTTAGGAGGGTTATACTTGAAGGCTCAATGTTGACTGCATCCTTGGCGAGTGCGGCGCGTCTGGATCATTCCGCCGCGTTTTCCATGGCTTAGACAGGAGAACCTGCATTTGATGAAGAATTCGAACGACAAGGCGCCCCGCATCAACCGTATGCGCCGCCTTCGCAACGATACTCGCTCGCTCCTCCGCTCGCGGCCGCTGATCGGCCTGCTGGCCGGCGTGGCGGGGATGCAGGTGGTGGCGGTGCACCACGGGTCGATCGACGCCCGCCAGCGCGACACCGTCGCGCTCAAGCCCCGGACGCTGAACGAGGCCATGGTGCAGAGCCTGGCCCCCGTCACCGTGCAGCCGCTCCAGGACGTCCGGTCGCTGAAGATGGCGGCCGCCGCGGCCCCGAAGGCCACGACCGCGGTCAAGAAGACCGCCAGCAAGGCCGAGCGCGCCGAGGCGCTGGCCGAGACGTACCGGAAGAAGGGCTTCAGCGTCCCGCCGTCGCTGGCCCGCCAGATCCTCGAGGCCGCCGAGGAGTACGACATCGACCCCAAGGTGGCGTTCGGGCTGGTGAAGACGGAGAGCGGGTTCAAGAACAGCGCGACGAGCCACGTGGGCGCCATGGGCCTCACGCAGCTGATGCCGGCCACCGCGCGCTGGCTGGAGCCCGGGGTCAGCCGCAGCCAGCTCCGCGACTCGCGGACCAACCTGCGGATCGGCTTCCGCTACCTGAAGGACCTGATCGAGAAGTACGACGGCGACACCGAGCTGGCCCTGCTGGCCTACAACCGCGGCCCCGGCACCGTCGACCGCGTCCTCCGCCGCGGCGGCGACCCCGACAACGGCTACGCCGACATGGTGATGGGCCGCCGCAACAGCCACCGCTGAGCGCGGCGGAATCGAGAGCAGGGAAGAGAGAGACGAAGAAGGGGGCGCATCCCGCGGTGGGATGCGCCCCCTTCTCGTGCGGCCGAAGCTTCCGGCCGGCCGCTACTTCACCGACAGGTCGCGGTTCCGCGCGATGTAGTTGGTCCACTCGGGCGGGACGTCGGTGTCGGGGAAGATGGCCTGCACGGGACACTCCGGCTCGCACGCCCCGCAGTCGATGCACTCGTCGGGATTGATGTAGTACTGGTCTTCGGCCTCGTAGATGCAGTCCACCGGGCACACCTCGACGCAGCTGGCGTCCTTGGTCCCGATGCACGGCTCGGCGATCACGTAGGGCATCTGAAGCTCCGGAGGGGTGTTCGGGTCCGCCGCCGCCCGGGGGCGGCCGCACGGCGATACAATAACGGCGAGGGGCTGGGTTGTCCACCCAATTGAACGAACGTTCGAACGTTACGCAAGAGCCTCGTCCAGCCACTCCAGCGAGGCTTCCGCGGCGGTGCGCAGCTCGGGGGTGGCCCCGGCGTACGGGTGGCGCGCCCCGAAGGTGTGGTCGGCGCCCTCGATCACCAGGAGCTCCGCGTTCTTCCCCGCGGCCGCGTACAGCGCCCGCGCGTCGTCCACCGGCACCGACGTGTCCGCGTCGCCGTGGACGATCAGCCAGGGGACCGTCACCCGCGCCGCCGCCGCGCCGATGTCCAGCCGCGCGCGGTTCTCCTCGGCGTCGCGCCAGTAGCCGGGCCCCATCGGCATTTGCTGCTTCGTCCGCGCGTTCTCCACGAGGACGTCCTCTCCGCGCCGCCACGCCTCCACCTGCTCCGCCGTCCACCGCGACGGGATGTCGGCGATGGCCGCCCACGTCACCAGCGCGTCCACGCGCGAATCCTCCGCCGCCGCCAGCACTGCCTCCCCGCCCCCGCGCGAATGGCCGAGGAGACCGACGCGGCGCGGCCGCTTCTTCAGCAGCCCGCCCCCCTCCACCGCGTCGAGCACCATCCGGATCTCGTCCACGTTCCGCGAGTGCGTGTTCTCGCGGAAGAGGTCGAGCGCCGAGAAGTCGGCGCCGTCGGCCCCCACCCCGTTGCGCGAGAAGTCGAAGGTGACCGCCGCGTGCCCGCGCAGCGCCAGCGCCCGCGCCAGCACGGGCCACGTCCCCCACGTCCGGAACCCCTTGAAGCCGTGCACCACCACCACCGCGCTCCTCGGCTTCGCCCCCTCCGCCACCCGCACGTCGCCGCGCACCGGCGGCCCCCCGTCCGCCGGGCGGATCTCGAAGCGCGTGCGAACGATCGGTCTCGTCGTCTCGTCGGCCATCTCCCCCTCCCTCGGAAACCCGATCCGCAGGCTGTCCCCTGTCCCCTGTTCCCTGTCCCCTGTCCCCTGTCCCCTCTCAGGCGGCCAGCGGGCACCCCGCGCACGGCACCTTCTTCGGGCACCCCTCGCACGGGAGCTCGTCCGGCGTCCCGGGCTCCACGGCGGCCTCGGCGAAGCGCGCGGCCAGGTAGCGGACGCGGCGGAGGTTGGCGGGGTCGTCGAACTCCCCCTCGCGCGCGGCCCCCAGCGTCCCCTCCGCCGCCGCGGCCACGACGGCGCGCACCTGCTCCAGCTCCGCCGCCGCCATCGGCGCCAGGCCGGGGACCTCGACGCGCGGCGTCCGCTCGATCTTGAGCACCTGGCGCGCCAGCGAGACGAACATCGAGCACGCCTCCGGGCACGGGACCGCCGCGTCGCCCTCCACCGGGCCCTCGCCGGCCAGCGCCAGCGGGGTGTCGGCGTCGATCTCCCACGCCACGCGGCGGAGGCAGACGGCGTCGGCGCAGCAGGCGCGCACGGTGTTCCGCACCACGTCGTCGGCCAGGAGCTTCACGGGGGCGTAGATCCCGCTCTGGCGCCCGGCGGTCTCGCGCCAGTGCGTCACCCGGAGCGTCCCCGTGCGCCCCGCGTGCCAGTGGACGGCGCACGCCGGATACAGGTAGTCGAGCGCCGTCCACAGCCCCCGGCCGTCGAGGTCCACCAGCGCCCACCCCTGGCGGAGGTTGGGCGCCGTCTTCAGCGGCCGGTGCTCGCCCCGGTTGGTCGTCTGCGCGATCTCGCGGGCGAAGAAGGGATCGCCGGTGACCCACTCCAGCGACTTCGGCGGGCGGCGGGCGTCGCGGCGGTGGCGGATCTCGTACCGCCCCTCGCCGGTGGCCAGGAGGCGCACCTGGAGGAAGACGCGCCCCGCGGGGCCCGCCTCGTCGACCCACGCCAGGAGCGCGCGCCGGGCCTCGGCCACCCCGGCCCCGTGCGCCCCGCGGAGCTCGGGAGCGTCAGACACCGGCCCCCTCCAGCGTCGTGGCGTGCGCCGGGACGTCGGCGCCGGCCTCGCGGGCGCGCTGGAGGATGATCTCGGCCACCTCGGGGAAGGTGCCCACCGGGTCGGCGTAGAACACCGTCCGCCCGTCCTTCTCGGTGACGTGCGAGACGGCGGGGCGGTTGAGCCCCAGGTCGTCGGGGATGGTCTCCTGCGTGTGCCACCCCTCGGCCACGAAGAAGGGGACGAGGACCACGTGGCGCTCCTCCATCCCCTCCAGCACCTCCCCCACCTCCGGCGCCTGGTCGAGGAACCCCGTCTTCACGTGCCCGAACACCCCCGCCGCCTCCGCCTCGCGGGTGACGCGGTAGATGACCTCGGCCGAGTTGCTGTTCCGCTCCGTCCCGTGGCCGACGATGACGAGCCCCGCGCGGCGCGCGTCCTCGTGCGTGAGCCCCGCCGCCTGCTCGGCGCGGCGGAGGATCATCCCCCCCATGGACGGGTGCGTCCCCACCGGCCCGCAGTAGCGGATCGTCTTCCCCAGCTTCCGCGTGACCGACGGCGCGGGCCCCTCCAGCCCCAGCTCGCGGGGGATGACCTCCTCGGTGAAGTACCCTTCCGAGATGAAGAGGGGGACGACGTAGACGTCCTCGGCCTCCACGAGGTCGAAGACCTCGCGCATCGAGGGCTCCTCCTTCCAGAAGCACTCGCGCACCTCGGCGAACACCCCCGTCCGCCGGATCGCCTCCGCGTGACGGTAGACGGGCGCGCTGCTCTCCGCGTTCAGGTGCGACCCGTGCCCGATGATGATCAGTGCCTGCAACTTCCTTCCGCTCCTTCCACATACGTTCGATGAGACGCGGGAAGTTGGGGCGGCGCGAGGGGCGCGGCAAGGGAACGGCGTCTCCGGAGAAGGCGGCCTACAGGGCGTCCGCCCGCTTCACCAGGAGATCGAAGGAGGCGCGCTGGGGGGGCGTCATCTGCGCGGGGAGGCCGACGACGATGGCGGGCTGGTTGGCGCGCTCGGGGAGGTGGAGGACGAGGTGGTCGCGGGGAACGGGGCGGGCGTAGTCGGCCGCGCGGCCGGTGGGGTCGATCTGCACCGTGCGGCCGGCGGCGAAGAGGGAGGCCAGGACGCGGCCGTACTCCAGCCACTCCCCCAGCGGGTCGCTCCCCTCGTCCGCCACGGCGGGGGTCAGACGTTCCTCGTAGTAGGCCAGCGCGCGGCGGTACGCGCCGGCGTCGGCCGCCTTCAGCTCGCGGAGCTGCTTGCGGTAGAACTCGCGGGGGTCGCGGGCGCCGCCCGCCTCCAGCGCCGCCCTGAAGCGCTCGTCGGCGCGCGCGCGCAAGCTTTCGTCGGCCATGCGGTACCGGGGTGGAAATCGGGCGGATCGAGAAGACGGGGAGAACGTATCCGCGCGCCCTCCGCCGCGCCACGTCTTTCGGCGGCGAACGAAGCGGACCGGGGGGAGGCCAGATGTTTCCTTCCCCAACCGGAACGGATCTTGTAACGTGCAGCGCGTTTCGCAGCCATCCACCCGGCCCGGAGGTTCCGTCATGCCCGTGTTCAACCCCACCCGCGGCCCCGGCCTCGCCGGCACCCAGGGCACCTTCGAGCTCTCCTGGGAGCTCTTCGGCGAGCTGAGCCGGGCGCTGGCGGTGCGCGTGGCGCACGACTACCGCCCCGAGCTGGTGATCGGCGTGGCCACGGCCGGCGTCATCCCCGCCGCCACGGTGGCCGCCATCCTCCAGGCCGACTTCGAGACCATGCGGATCTCGCGGCGGCAGGACGGCGCCCTCTTCGAGGCCCCGCGCGTCCTCTCGGCCACCCCCGTGCGCGCCCGGGGGAAGCGCGTCCTGATCGTCGACGAGATCACCACCAGCGGCGACACCCTGCGCCTGGCGCTGGCCGCCGTGCGCGAGGTGGGCCCCGCCGACGTCCGCACCGCCACCTCCTTCGTGCGCCCGGGCGGCTACCGCCCCCACTACTTCGCGCTGGAGAGCGAGGCGCTGATCGTCTACCCCTGGGACCGCCAGATCATCGACGGCGGCGAGCTGGTGACCCCGCCCATCTACGCCGGCGGCACCCCGCTCCACCCGGCCTGAAAAGCAACGGCGAATCTCTCACAGGGGGCACAGGGGACACAGGGGGAGCTGAGGACGCCCTCTGTGTCCCCTGTGCCCCCTGTGAGAGACGAAAACGGACCCGCGGCATGCAGAAGGGCCGGCTCCCGCGCGCGGGGGCCGGCCCTTCTGCATGCCGCGGGTCCGTTTTCGT
>DATACF010000408.1:0-4442 GCA_036259235.1 Longimicrobium sp.
GCAACGCGCGCCAACGTTCAATGGCGCTTCACCTGTGGCCACGCACGCACGAAACTCCAGCGTCTTTACCCATCACCTTTAGAGAGGTGATGAACTACGGCGCCCGCAGCCCGGCCCGGAGCGCAGCGGAGGGACACGCCCAGATCCGCCGTTGCCGTAAGCCGTTGAAGTTGCCGTTGCCGTTCCTCCACGAAAGCCGAAGACGAAACGAGGGCGGCGGACCGCAACGTCCGCCGCCCTCGCTCCGTCTCGCCCGCTCCGAGATCAGCCCTCGGCCGGCTGCCCTTCGTAGAGCCCCTCGATCTCCGCGCCGTACCGCTGCTCGACGGCCTTGCGACGAACCTTGAGCGTGGGCGTCAGCATCCCATTCTCGATGGTGAACTCGTCGGGGAGGAGGAGGACCTTCTTCGGCAGCTCGTAGCGCGCGAAGTCGTCGAGCCGCCCCACGACGTCCTCCTGCACGAGCGAGACGACGCGCGGCTCGCGGCAGAGCGCCGCGCGGTCGGACGGGTCGAGCCCGTGCGACTTGGCCCACGGCCCCAGCACCTCGAAGTCGGGGACGACGATCATGCTGGGGAAGGCCCGCCGGTCGCCGATCATCACCACCTGCGCCACGTACGGCGAGAGCGCGGCCAGGTTCTCCATCGGCTGCGGGGCGATGTTCTTCCCGCCGGCCGTCACCAGGATGTTCTTGAGCCGGTCGGTGATGCGGAGGAAGCCGCCGTCCTCCAGCACGCCGATGTCGCCGGTGTGGAACCACCCGTCGCCGTCGATGACCTCGGAGGTGGCGTCGGGGTTGTTCCAGTACCCCTTCATCACGTGCGGCCCGCGGGTGAGCACCTCGCCGCCGTCGCCGATGGCGACCTCGACGCCGGGGATGACGGGCCCCACCGTCCCCAGCCGCACCGCGCCGGGCCGGTTGACGGCGATCACCGGCGAGGTCTCGGTGAGCCCGTACCCCTCGTAGACGGGGAGCCCCGCCGCGTGGAAGAACTTGGCGATCTCGGCCGAGAGCGGCGCGCCGCCGGAGACGAAGAGGCGCAGGCCCCCGCCGGTGCGCGCCCGGAGCTTGGAGAAGACGAGGCGGTCGGCGAGGCGGAACTGGAGGAGGGCGCCGGCCGGCGGCGTGCGCCCGGCGAGGCGCGCGTCGGCCACCGCCTCGCCCACGCGCCGCGCCCACGCCACCAGCTTCGCCTTGACGCCGGTGGCGGCGGTGACGCGCGCGTAGATCTTCTCGAAGAGGCGCGGGACCGAGACGGCGACGGTGGGGCTCACCTCCAGGAGGTTGTCGGCGACCTTGTCCATCGACTCGGCGTAGGTGGTGGTGCACCCCACGTCGAAGTAGATGTAGTCGACGATCCGCTCGAAGACGTGGGAGAGCGGGAGGAAGGAGAGGGTGACGTCGCCCTTGCGGATGACCCGGTCGAAGCCGTGCTGGAGGATCCCGGCGACGTTGGAGGCCAGGTTGTGGTGGGTGAGCATCACCCCCTTGGGCGTCCCCGTCGTCCCCGAGGTGTAGATGAGCGTGGCCACCTGGTCCGGGGTGACGGCCAGCGCGCGGGCGCGGAAGTCGAAGCCGCCCCCGACGGCGCGCCTCCCGGCCTCCAGGAGCTCGCCGAAGGGCCGCACGCCGGCCGCGCCGCCGGGGTCGTCGAAGGCGACGACCGTGGCCAGCTCGGGGAGCTCGCCGCGGACCTCGAGGATCTTGGGGAGCTGGTCGCGCGAGGCGAAGACGACCTTCGCGGCGCAGTCGCGGAGGATGTAGGCGACCTGGTTGGCGGGGAGGGTGGCGTAGATGGGGACGTCGATGGCGCCGAGCCCCAGCGTGGCGTAGTCGGCCATCGCCCACTCGGGGCGGTTCTCGGAGAGGATCGCCACGCGGTCGCCCGGGCCCACGCCCGCCTCGGCGAGGGCGGCGGCGAGCGCCGAGACCCGCTCCAGGAGCTCGCGGTCGGAGATCGGCGTCCAGGCGCCCCCCGTCTTGCTCACCAGCGCCCGGTCGCGGCGGTGGCGGTCGACGGCCCCCAGGAAGATCTTGTTGACGGTGTCGCGCTCGAAGGGCTTCAGCGGGACGAGGGTCGACTTCGACTGCGGCGTCGAGACGGGGGTCGGCATTCGGTGCGGTCTCCTGGAATCGTGCGGCTCTTCCGATAGGGCCGAATATGGGGCGTCTCCGTCGCGCCCCACAAGCCTCCGTGCGGACGTACGTCCGACGGAATGGCCTCTCACAGGGGGCACGGGGGACACAGGGGAGGTCTCGGCGTCGTCGGAGTTCCCCCCGTGGCCCCTGTGTCCCCTGTGAGAGACTTGCGGGGGGGTGTGCGCTCGCGCCGGAGCCCGAGCGAAAACGACGACGCCCCTCCTCCCGTGCGGGAGAAGGGGCGTCGCTTTCCGTCCGCCGGTCGCGGAGGGCTCAGCAGTAGCGCTCGAAGGCGCCCTTGAGGTCCTCGGCGATGGCGTCGGCGGTGCGGCCCTCGATCTGGTGGCGCTCCAGCATGAAGGCGACGTCGCCGTCCTTCAGCAGGGCGATGGAGGGCGACGACGGCGGGTAGCCGTGGATGTAGCCGCGCGCCTGGTTGGTGGCCGCCAGGTCCTGCCCGGCGAAGACGGTGGTGAGCTTGGCCGGCTTCTTCTCGGAAGCCTCCAGCGCCATCGCCACGGCGGGGCGGGCGTTGCGGGCGGCGCACCCGCAGATGGAGTTGACCACCAGGAGGGTGGGCTCGGCGGAGCCCGCCAGCACCTGGTCGACCTCCTCGGGGGTCCGCAGCTCCTGCACGCCGAGCCGGGTCAGCTCCTGCCGCATCGGCGCCACGAAGCGCTCGTCGTAAGGCATCCTTCACCTCGTGTCGGAAAGATTTGGTTCACCGCTGTACCGATCCCCAATCTATCACCGTGCGCAAGACGGCGTCAGGGGGGCGGCGCCGCCTCTCCCCGCGGGTTGGGGACCCACGGGACGTCGTCGACGCCGGCGCGGCGGTTGGCCAGGCGGGCGAGGGTGAAGAGGAGGTCGGAGAGGCGGTTGAGGTAGACGACGTACTCGGCTCCCACGTGCGCCCCGTGCGACAGCGCCACCACCCTCCGCTCGGCGCGCCGGCAGACGGTGCGGGCCAGGTGCAGGGCGGCGGCCGCGGGGGAGCCGCCGGGGAGGATGAAGCTCTTCAGCGGCTCCAGCTCGCCCTCGGCGGCGTCGATGAGGCGCTCCAGGTCTTCGGCGCGGGCGGGGTCGAGGACCGGGATGTGGGCGCTGGGGCGGCCGCCGTCTTCCGGGGCGGGGGTGGCGAGGTTGGCGCCGACCGCGAAGAGGTCGGCCTGGATGCCGCGCAGCCCCATGGCCAGCTCCGTCTCGCCGGCGGCCTCCAGGTGGACGATGGCGAGCCCCAGGACGGAGTTCAGCTCGTCGACCTCGCCGTAGGCCTCGACGCGGACGTGGTCCTTGGGCACGCGCTGGCCGCCGAAGAGGCCGGTCTCGCCGCGGTCGCCGGTGCGGGTGTAGATCTTCATCCGTCCTCGCCGGTGGGGGTGTCGAGGCCGCGCACGGCGGCGCGCCCCAGCGTCCATTCGAGCCAGAGGAGGCGCCGGAGCACCTTCCGCGGGGTCCACTCCTCGCCGTCGAGCTCCAGCCGCCGCCCGCGCTCGGCCTCGGGGAGGCCGCCCAGGTGCTGCACCACCAGCGCCATGGCGGTGTCGAGGCGGGCGAGGGTGGCGTCGGCGGCGCCGGCCATGGGGGTCGAGCCCAGGCGGGAGAGCGTCCACCACTGGGCGCGCGCCAGCTCCTCCAGGACGCGCCGCACCGTCCACCCGCCCTCGGTGGGGCGGTCGAGCGCCCGGTCGACCACCGCGCGGGGGAGGCGGCGCACCCGCGCCAGCACCCGGCCGCGGAGATCGCCCAGGAGGCGCAGCGCGCGCTCGATCTCCGGCTGGTCGAGCGGGCGGAGGTCGGCGGCGAAGCAGGCCGTGCTCTCGCCTTCGGCCACGCGGGCGTCGCTCTCGACCCACTCGTCGACGGCGACCTCGAGCTCGGCGTCGGGGGGCGGGACGCGCTCGCCGGCGGTGGAGAGGAAGAAGAGCCACCCGTGCAGCTCGCGCTCGAAGGCGGCCATGGCGGCCTCGGGCGTGGGGCCGGAGGCGGCGCACCCCGGGAGCGTGAGCGCGTGGGCGAAGAGGCTCCCGTCGGCGCCCTGCTCGAGGCCGACGGAGAAGCGGGTGGACGGGTCGGTCATGGTCGTCTGTCTATCGGTCGAAGATCGAGATCGATGGTCGTCGGCGGGCTCCGGCGCGGGCCCTCACCCGGCTCGCCCTAGGCTCGTTCCCATCCGAAATCGCGATATTCGACCGTTGGATGGTTAGCGAGAGAAGAGCGCAGATCGAAAAACGGGCGGTCCAACGAGCCGTTACAGGTGTCCACCAGTACGTTCGACAGCACGCGAAAGACAAAGTCGGCG
>DATACF010000409.1:0-2598 GCA_036259235.1 Longimicrobium sp.
GGAGGGGAGAGCTCCCCACGCGCCTCCCGCCCATCGCTCGCGCAACCCAATGTAGCCGCGCGATTTATCGCGCCCGCCGCACTCTCCCCCACGCCGCCGTCCGCCACGCGCGCCGGGCCGCAACGTCTCCTTCTCCCGGCACGGGAGAGGGTGGCGAGCCTGAAGCGAGCCGGGTGAGGGCCCCGCGCCGGAGCCCGTCCCCCCGCGCCGACGCCGTTCTCCCCCCCCTCCCATTCTTTGGTAGAGGGGGGCCGGGGGTGAGGGTCGCGGGGCCGGCGTCGCGCCCCCACCGCCCGTCGCCCCCACCGCCCCCACCGATCCCATCGCCTCCCCGTCGAATCCCCACCGCCGTTGCCCCGCCTCCCGCTCCCCGGTACCTTCCGCCTCCGTTTCCGCCGGTTCCGGTCCACCGCCGCCCCCCGACCTCGACGCCCGATGCGAGCACCGCTCCGCCTCACCGCCCTCGCGCTCCTGGCCACCGCCGCCTGCGCGCCCGCCGTCCCCCGTGCGGCCGGCCCGGCCACATACGCGGACGGCGAGGCGCTGATCCGCGCCATGCACGACCGCTACGCCGGGCGCTGGTACCGCACGCTCACCTTCACGCAGACCACCACGCGCACCCCGCCGGGCGGCCAGCGGACGGTCGAGATCTGGCGCGAGTACGGCGCCATGCCCGGGCGGCTGCGGATCGAGGTCGGCCCCGAGGCCGACGGGCGCGGCGTCATCTACGCCGGCGACAGCACCTTCCTCGTCCGCGGCGGCCAGGTCGTGGGCCGCCGCGCCGCGCGCAACCCGCTGATGATCCTCGGCTTCGACGTCTACGCCCAGGCGCCCGAGACCACCGCGCGCATCCTCCGCGAAGAGGGCTTCGCGCTCTCGCCCGTGCGCCTCGACAGCTGGCAGGGCCGTCCGGCGTACGTCGTCGGCGCCGCCGCGGGCGACCTGCGCAGCAAGCAGTTCTGGGTCGACGCCGAGCGCCTCGTCTTCGTCCGCATGATCGAGCCCTCCCCGGGCGACACCACGAAGACCGAGGAGATCCGCTTCAACGACTACCGGCCCGCGGGCGGCGGCTGGATCGCCCCCGAGGTCGAGGTCCTCGTCGACGGCGTCCTCGTCTTCCACGAGGCCTACGCCGACGTCCGCGTCGACGTCCCCCTCGACCCCTCCCTCTGGGTCCCCGAGCAGTGGACGACGGCGCGCAAGCCGACGCCGTAGCACGGCTCTTCAAGGCCGGACGAACGCGCCCGCGCCGGGAGTCTTGCCCCCGGCGCGGGCGCGCTTTTTCATATCCGGACAAGAGGCTGGCCTTCGTTCTCCTCCGGTGGAAGTCCGTCCGACCGTTCGATGCCGATCCGATGAGTATCCGATCATGTGGAGGTCTGTCATGGCGATCTTTCGCAGGCGCGATCCCCGGGACCATGAACATCCGGCCGCCGCCGTCTGGCCGCTCGTCGCCGTGCTGGCGAGCGCGACCGCCATCTACCTGCTGTACTGGTGGTTCGTGGACTGGCTCAATCCGCCGGCCGACACCGACGGCGCGGGGACGTTCGGGGACAAGTTCGGGGGGCTGAACGCCTTGTTCTCGGCCTTCGCGTTCGCCGGGATCCTCTACACCGTCCTCCTGCAGCGGCACGAGATCGAGCGCCAGCGCCGGCAGATGCTGGAGGCAGACCGCGACCAGGAGCGGGAAGCGTTCGAGCGGAGGTTCTTCCGGCTCATCGACCTGTACATCGAGCTCGTGGGGGCGATGCGTGCGCCCTCCGTCATGCGGGCAGGGAGATCGGTCCCGCCGGTGGAAGGCCGGGGAGTGCTGGACCGCTTTTCCACCGACCTCGGCCGGGAGATCCAATCCTACACCGCCGAGCAGTGCTCGACGCTCTCCGACGAGGAGCTTCGGGATCGGTTCCACAGCGAGCTGCGGATGAATGACTTCCTGGGGAACCCGTCCACGGGTCCTTACACGGCCCACCTCCTTTTCCTGTTCTCGTACCTGGACCGCGCTCCGGAGGCGACCCGGGAGTTCTACATGAACCTCGTCCACGCGCAGCTCTCGCCGGACGAGCTCCTCTGGATCTTCTGCTACTCCCTGGCTCCGGACGGTTCCGAGATGAAGCGCCTCGTCGAGCGGCTGGGGATCCTGAAGGACTGGCACTGGAGGACGCCCCTCCTCCTCGAGATGGCGCGCCGCTTCATGATTTCCTCGGCTTTCGGGCCCCCGCAGGCGCTGGGCGCGAGGATCGTGCACGGAGAATAGGGGCGGACCCGGCCGGGCCCCGCCCCTCGCCGTCGTTCCGTCCCGCCCGCGCCTCAGAGCGGGACGTGCTCGCCGCACTCGCCGGGGTTGGCCGGGCCGGTGCAGATGCAGGTGCGGAAGCAGGTGAAGCCGAAGCAGGTGCCCTCCAGCGGGTCGCAGGTGTTGGCCTGCGGGTTGGTGGGCTGGTGCCCTTCCACGGTGCCCCGCTGCGGGAGCGGTTCCGGCGCGGGCTCGAAGGTCTCCACCGCCAGCCGGTCGACGTCGAGGGTCAGCTTCTTCATCGCGGCCTTCCTGGGAAGAAGGGGAAAGATGAGACGCGAGCGCGCCGGCCGCCGGACGGAGCC
>DATACF010000410.1:0-7168 GCA_036259235.1 Longimicrobium sp.
GCCGCACGCCACCGCGAGCACGGCCGCGCTCACGAGGAGGGCGGCGGCGCGGAGGGCGCGGGCGGTGGGGAGGGCGCGGCGGAGCATGGGGTCGGGTCGCTCGTCTACTCTGTGAAAATTGGCCTAAAAGATTCCCGGCGCGGCCGTTCCTCGCCGGGCCGGGGCTCGGGCGGGTTCGCTGCGCGGAGTGGGGCTCGGGGTTCGGCGGAGAGGGCGGGAGATGCTGGCGGCTGGCGGGGGAAAACGGAAAACCCTGCTACGCGGATGATCGACGTCGACGGGCTTCTGCCGTGTCGCGGCGGTGTTTCAGGCGCTCCTCTGCATTGAGGAGCGAGGAAAATACACGTGATTTCGGGGAGCAGGAAGGGGGTTTCCACGCCCGCCCCTAACGCGCCGAAGCGATGTTCCAGCGACGGAGACGGCCGCGACGAGGCGCGCGTTCCGGGGAAGATCGGACCCGGCATGGGTCTCGTTCCCGAGGTGCGCGGAGAGCGCGCCGGAGGGGCGGAACAAAGTGGGACGGGGCGGAACGGGGACTACCAGATCCCGCATGAATTGGATTCGGCGCCGGTCGCCGCGCGGGTGGCACGCCGTCCTCCGGGATTCCGAATCGGGAACACGCGCGCCCCACGTGTTTCGTTTTGGGAAAGCTCCCCTGGAATCTGAACGCGGGGCGGTCCGGCGCACGGAGGCGGACGAGAACGACGGAGCGCGGACCGTCTCCCGGCCCGCGCTCCGTCTCGATCTCGTCGCCTGGGAGACTGCTGAACCGCACCAGAAGACATCGATCCGACAACTCAGGACCTGGGACTCAGGACTCAGGACTACTCACTCAGTTGCTGCGCACGAGCATCCAGCGGACGCCGGGGACGCCGCCGCTCAGGTGCAGCGCCCCGCCGCCGGCGATCCGGAAGAATCCGGGCGAGCCGTAGGCGCGGCGGACCTCCAGGCGCTCGCCCCCGCCCAGCACCAGCTCGGCGTCGGCGGGCCAGCCGGTGCCGCCCGCGATCGGGATGGCGCCGGAAACGCTGAGGTAGTAGGGGTTCTGGAAGACGTCGTTCTCCGTCTCGTCGTCCACGGCCTGGGCGAGGATCCAGGTGAGGAGCCCCTCGGCGGGGTCCCAGCCGCTCCCCAGCCGGGCGCGCATCCGCGGCACCAGCCCTTCGCGCACCTTGCTGTCCCACGAGTGGCCGTACCACCCCTCGATCCCGCCGCGGAGGACGGCGGCGAGCGCGGCGTCGTACGCCTCGCCGCGGGCCACGCGGCGGGCCGCCAGGTCGAGGAGGAGCGAGGCGGAGGTGCCGTAGCCGGCGGTGAACGGGGCGCCCCCGGCGGTGGCGAAGGAGCGGTAGTACAGCAGCGTCTGGCTGGCGGGCGGGGCCCGCCAGTCGAAGTTGGAGAGCGGGTCGACCCCCGCCCAGCGGCGCAGGAGCTCGAACTGCATCACCGTCGCGCCCCCCTCGATCCCCCAGCGGCTGGCGCCCGCGACGGGGACCACCGGCGAGGCGGGGTCGCGGGTGGAGTGCACGTACGCGCGCTGGAAGGCGTGCGCCACCTCGTGCTGGAGGAGGCTGGCCAGCCCCGTCCCCGTCCACCCGTGCCGCCCGATCAGCGAGATCCAGGTGTACGCCTCGCCCCCCACCGTCTCGCCCGCGGCGATCCCGGCGGCGCCGGAGAGGGTGGGGTCGGCCAGCACCAGGAGCTGGCCGGAGCCCGCGCTGGTGGTGGGGAGGGCGTTCACGAAGTGCTGGCGGAAGGCGGCGAAGGCGGTGTCCATCCGCAGGGCGAAGTCGGCCTGGAGGTCGGCCGGGGCCTCGTCGAAGGCGGCCAGCACCAGCCACCCGTCGTAGACGCGGAGGACGCGCGCGGGGCGCTCGGCGCCCTGGAGGCGGTCGTAGAAGACGAAGTCCTCGCCCGCCGTCCACGGGCGGGCGCGGAGCGCGGGGGCGTTGGGCGTCGGCGCCTCGGAGACGTCGGCGGCGGGGAGGAAGTCGGGGGCCTCCAGGAGCCCCGCCCAGGCGTGCGCGGACGGGGGGCGGAGGCGCGTGGCGCGCGCCGCCGCGGGGCCGGAGAGGTCGCGCACCGTCACGCTGAAGGTGTCGAGCGCGGTCTCGCGGGCGGTGCGCGCGGCCTCGAGGGCGCGGGTGTCGAGGTAGGCGAGGACGTACTCGCGCGTGCCGTGGTCGGGGAGGACGAGACAGAGCGAGGCGCCGGGCTCCAGGAGGAGCGCCTCGCCCCGGTCGAGCCGCGCGTCGCCGGCCCATTCGGCGCCGGAGACGCCGGCGTCGGCGCAGGCCTCGCGCTCGACCCCGGGGCCCGAGGGGTCGTCGGAGCACGCGGCGAGCGAGAGGGCCGTCACCGTGGAGAGGGAAAGCGCCAGGGCGCGTCGAAAGCGCATGGTCGGGACCGGAAGACGGGGGTGGGGAAGACGGCGGGGGGTCTCGCGCGCCGCGTGCTCAAGGCGGCAACGTTTTTCACTTTCCGTTTATGACAGGGGAAACGTACAGGCCCGGAGGCTCCGCGCGGGATTCGGAAAACGACAAGTCTCACACAGGGTCAGCGGGGCCAGCAGTGCGGTTCTCTGCTGACCCTGTTGCTCTGCGTGAGATTCGTCTTTTCGATTTCCTTCGTCCGCGACGTCCTCAGCGGGCGGCGCGGGTGAAGGCGTGCTCGAGGCTGAGGTAGAGGAAGAGCTCGCGCTGGCCGTTGCTGGGCCCGATGCCGATGGGGAGGGCGATGCCGGGGACGACCTGGACGCCGCCGGGGCCGTCGAGGGCGAAGCGGACGCCGGGGGAGAGGCGGGCGTTGAAGGCGTCGCCGCCGTCGTCCTCCTCGGTGCTCCCGGCGAGCTCGAGGAGGAGGTTGACGCGGGGGTGGAGGAGCCAGATCACGCTCTGCCCGAAGTCGAGGTTGACCTCGGCGGAGCCTTCCATGACGCTGCCGTCGCGGGGGAGCCAGGTGGCGCCGAGGTTGGTGTGGGCGACCCAGCGCGGGGCCAGCTGCACGCTGACGGGGAGGTTGGCCTGCGCGCCCCACCGGTCGCCCTGCGCCTCCTCGGGGCCGGTGGGGAGGATGGCCGAGAGGCGCGGCGAGACGGCCACCCGGGCGTCGCCGCTCCCGATCCACTGGTAGCGGTAGTTGAGCATCACCTGCCCCAGCGTCGTCTCGCCCGCGGCGTGGTCGACGGGGAGGGTGTAGCTGAGCTGGTGCCGGAGCGAGCCCAGCGGCCACTCCTGCGTGAATCCGAACGCCCACGCGCCGCCGTCGGTGGGGCGCTCCCAGGTGCCGATGTGCTGCACCACCCCCGGCTCCTGGTTGTACGCCTCCTCCACCAGGAACGAGTTGTCCTGGATCGGCTTCGGCGCCTCCGCCTGCGCGCGCGCGGCCGCGGGCGCGGCGAGGGTCGCCAGGAACAGGAAGCGGAGGGCGCGGGGGAGCGTCGGCATCGAGATATCGTGTTCGGGTGAAAGTGAGTTTTAGATGAATTTAAATCTTCAGGCGAAGGTAAGCGGCGCGAGGGGCGGCGTCAATGATGGGGATCTGTGGGGGACGGGCAGTGGGTGCGCGGCGCCGGCCCCGCGACCCTCACCCTGGCGGCTCGCCGTAGGCTCGCCGCCTGTCCCTCTCCCGAACTACGGGAGAGGGACGTTTGCATTCGTGTGCCGCGCGGGCCGTGATGTGAGGAATACTTCGAAAGTCGCGGATCGGGTTGAAGTTCTCCCCTCCCCCCGCACGCTCAACGTGTGCGGAAGGGAGGGGCCGGGGGAGGGGGGCCGCGGAGGGCGAGGCATGCGACGGAACGTGGTCGAGGCGCGAGCGAAGTTCAGTAGTTCCACGCGGTTGCGTGAGGGATGCGGGCCCGGAGGGCGGAGACCCTGGCGGGGGGGGAATGCGATGACGGCCGCGATTCGCGAGGGAATCGCGGCCGCCGGGGAGTCCGCCAGGGGCTCCGCGCCGTTGGAAACGGTAGTATCGTTTCCTACGGCGCCCGCAGCCCGGCCCGGAGCGCAGCGGAGGGACACGCCCAGGTCCGCCGTTGAAGTTGCCGTGGCAGTTGCCGTAAGAGCCTGCGAACTCACCCGCCCCCGCCGCGGCGCGCGACGACGATCAGGTGGGGCGAGGTGTGGATGAACGGCGCCAGCTCGTAGTCGCCGTACCACTCGACGGGCGTCAGACCCGCCGCCCGGAGGAGCCGGTCCCACTCGGTGGCGGTGCGGATGCGCAGCGCGTGGAACTTCTCGCCGCGCCCGCCGTCCTTGCGGCTCCACCGCGTCCACTCGCGGCTGACTCCCTCGACGGCGTCGAACTCGCGCTCGACGAAGACCGTGGCGCCGCTCCCCGCCTCCCACCAGTCGCGCTCGGCGAAGTCGGCCGCGACGTGGTCGCGGTGCATGGTCTCCAGGAAGAAGTACCCCCCCGGCCGCAGCGCCTCGCGCGCCGCCCGCAGGACGCGCAGGTCCTCTTCGTCCGACAGGAAGTAGCCCAGCGACGAGAAGAGCGAGAGGACCGCGTCGAACTCGCCGCTCCAGGGGAGCTCGCGGGCGTCGCCGCGGACCCACTCGACCTCGACGCCGGTGGCCTCGGAGCGCTTCCGCCCCCGGGCGAGCAGGGTCTCGGAGAGGTCGTACCCCGTCACCCGGAAGCCGGCGCGCGCCAGCTCGAGCGCGTGGCGCCCCCACCCGCACGCCAGGTCGAGGACGCGCGCGCCGGGCTCCAGCGGGAGGATCTCGCGGATCCCCTCCACCTCGCGCGCGGTCCGCTGCGGGGTGAGGAAGTCGCGGTAGATCTCGATGAAGACGTCGTCGAAGTAGCCGTCCCACCACGCCGGCGTGTCGCTCATGCCCCCTCCAGCCGCCCGGGGAGCTCGTGGAGCGCGGCGATCCGCTCGCAGTCGAGGTGGCCGAGGCGCGACAGCGGGTCGATGAGGAAGGGGCGCAGCCCCGCCGCCCGCGCGCCGACGACGTCGATCTCGTAGACGTCGCCCACGTACGCGGCCTCGTGCGGCTCCACCCCCATCCGCTCCAGCGCCAGCCGGAAGATCCGCGGGTCGGGCTTCTCGACGCCCACGTCGCCCGAGTCGACGACCACCTCGAAGTGCGGCCGGAGGCCCAGCTCGACGAGGAGCGCCTCGACGCGCCCGTCGGCGTTGGAGACGACCCCCAGCCGGTAGCCGCGCGCTTTCAGCTCCTCCAGCGTCTCGACGGTGCGCTCGCGGAGGCCGTTCCAGAGGTTGCGCTCGGCGTGGCGGGCCCAGAGGCGCTGCGCGATGGCCGCGAAGTGCTCGTCGGCGACGCCGATCTGGCGGAAGACCTCGCCGAAGAAGACGCGGCCGCGCGCGGCGTCGTCGCCCGCCTGCCCGTTGCGCACCAGCTCGTCGAGGAGGAGCCTGGCGCCGTACTGGGCGGCGAGGAGGTCGTCCTCCGTCGTCGGGTAGCCGTGCTCGCGGAGGAGCTCGACGACGAAGGGGTGGTCGAGCCAGAGGAGGGTGTTGCCCACGTCGAAGAGGATCGCCTTCATCGCGCGCCCGCCGCCGTTTTCGAGGTTGCCGTGATGGATGCGGCGGGAAGATAACCGGGGCGCCGGGCGCGGGCGAGGCGGCGAGGATCAGCGCCCCGTGTACCCGCCCTCCTCCTCGCCGGGGCGGTTGAGGAGATACGCCTCGCGCTCCCAGGGGCGGGCGTCGTAGTCGACCATCTCGTTGGCGAACGCCGTCAGGGGGAGGTGGAGGCCGAGGTCAAGGTGGCGGCGGAGCGCCCGGCCGGCGCGCGTCCCGCCCAGGAGCGCGTCCTCCAGCGGCGCGCCCCAGAAGAGGTACGCCTGGTCGTTCTGGAGGACGTGCACCCGCTCGTGCGCCAGCGCGTCGCGGGCCTGGCGGACCTCGTCGGGGTCGAGCGGGTCGTCGGGGTCGTCGACCTGCACCACCCCCGCCACGTGGCGCCCGCTGGAGCCGGGGACGCCGAAGCCGGCCGCGCGGCGGAAGACGGGGGCACCGGCGCTGAGGCTCTCTCCCCAGTCGAGCGACGACCCGCGCTGCCCCGCCATCGCCACGGTGGCCACGGCCGAGCCCACGTCGAGCCGCGGGCGGACGCGGAAGCCGCTGTCGGCGTGGACCCAGAGGCGCACGGGGCCGAAGGGGAGCGCCACCCGGCTCAGCGCGCCCCGCCCGCTGGAGGCGTTGTAGACCACCGAGGCGCCGACGGCCGCCAGCTCGCGCCCGGCGAGCCCCGCGCCGTCCCACCGCTCGACGCTCACCCGCTTCCCCGCGTACACCAGCGCCCCGCCCGCCGCCCCGGTTGCCGCGGCGCGGAGGGCGTCGCGCCCGCTCCCCCCGCGCGCCAGCCGGAGCGCGCCCGCGGTGGCGCCACCCAGGAGCGCGTTGATCCCCGCCGTCTCCAGCCGCGTTCCCCGCCGCGGCGAGGGATCGGCCGGGCACCCGGAGAAGGGACAGGTCTGCGCGGCGACGGAGGCGGAGGGAGTCGCGAGGAGGGCCAGGAGGAGGAGGACGGGCGCGCGGCGGGCGGTCACGGAGGGGTCCCCGGTGGCGGTGTCCGGCGGAAGGCGGTCAGGAAGAGGACGCGCCACCGCGGCCGGATCTGACAGCCGGGGCGATTCGGAGGAGCGGGATCGGATTCGGAAAGACGGCCGGAGCCGTCAGGGGACGCGGAGGGTGACGGAGCGGAGGAAGGCGTCGGAGGCGACCTCGGCGCGGAGGCGCTCCAGCTCCACCTCGGCCTGCTCGCGCGCGTACGGGCCGGCGACGACGGCGACGTAGCCGTCGCGGAGCTCGGGGTAGACCAGCGAGTTCGCCAGCCCCACGTCGTAGCCGCGCTCGCGGAGGCGGACGAGGAGCCCGCGCGCCTCCTCCAGCTCCCGCCCCTCGAACGAGGCGAGGACGACGAAGAAGAGCCGGTCGCCCGCGTCGGCGCCGTGCCGCGCGCGCACCCGCTCGGCCTCCTCGCGCGCCAGCTCTTCCCCGCCCGGCACCCGCAGCAGCCCCACCTCGTCGACCACCGGCGGGCGCGGGTCGGCCTCGCCGCCCCGCCCCGGCTCGGCCGCGTTCACCATCAGCCCCACGAGGGCGCCGAAGAGCGCGGCCCCGCCCGCCGCCAGCCAGAGCGTGGGGACGCGCCGGCGGCGGCGCGGCGCGGGCGCCTCCGTACCCGTGTCG
>DATACF010000411.1:0-3173 GCA_036259235.1 Longimicrobium sp.
GGGGGGGGGGAGGGGAGAACTCCAACCCGATCCGCGACCTTCGCGCTTCCCTCACACCCTGGCCCGCATCGCGCACGAATGCGAACCGTCCCACTCCTGTAGTTCGGGAGAGGAACAGGCGGCGAGCCTAAAGCGAGCCGCCAGGGTGAGGGCCCGCGCCGCCAGGCGCCCCGCTGTTCTGGTGCTCGCCCCCGCGCGACGACGCCGATCTCCCCCGCTCCCAGGGGTTGGGAGAGGGGGCCGGGGGGTGAGGGCCGACGATGCCGGCGCGCGCGGCGCCCCCCCTCGTCGCACCGCTTCCGATCCCAGCGGTTGACGCGGGGTATAGATTCCCTCGCCGCACCGACGCTCAACCCTTTGCGAGGCCCCATGCCCCGGACCGACTTCGACCGCATCCCCGACGACGCCCGCGTGTGGGTGTTCGCCGCCTCGCGCGACCTCTCCGACGCCGAGCGCGACAGGCTGCTGGCGCGGGTGGACGCCTTCCTCGACCGCTGGGCGGCGCACGGCGCGCCGGTGGTGGGGGCGAAGGACTTCCTGCACGGCCGCTTCCTGGTCGTCGCCGCCGACGAGCGCGCCACGGGCGTGTCGGGGTGCTCCATCGACTCGCTCTTCCACGCCCTGGCCGACACCGAGCGCGAGATGGGGCTCACCCTCCGCGACGCCTCGCTCGTCTTCTTCCGCGACGCATCCGGCGCCGTCCGCTCCCTCCCCCGCCCCGACTTCCGCGCCCTCGCCCAGGCCGGCGAGATCGGCGAGGACACCGTCGTCTTCGACAACACCGTCGCCACCGCCGGCGACCTCCGCGGCGGCCGCTGGGAAACGCGCTTCCGCGACGCCTGGCACGCCCGCGCCTTCCCCCTCGGCGCCGCCGCGCGCTGACGGCCTCGCGCCCGCGACCTCCCGAGAACGACGATCGCCCGGACCTCATCCAGGTCCGGGCGATCTCGTTTCGGCACGAGAGGATGCCCCGCAGGCTGTCCCCTGTCCCCTATCCCCTGTCCCCTGCCGTCCGCCGCCACGGCCGCGTCTCCGCGTCCAGCGCGTCGAGCTGCGCCTTCACGTGGGCGGCGGAGGTGGAGAGCATCACCAGCCCGGTGAAGCCGTCGAGCAGCGCGACCGCGTCCTCGTGCGAGCAGCGGAGCATGAGCCCCATCTGCACCCGGTCGAAGCCCTCCCAGAGCGTCTCGGCGGGGACGATCCCGCCCCACTTCATCCGGACCACGCGGATGCTCTCGGCGGCGACCGACACCATCACCTGCTCGTCGTTGACCAGCCGCACCCGCGAGAAGCAGGCGAGCGAGCTGGCCATGTACTTGACGAGCTCCATCGCCGCCGGCTAGCGGAGCGGGCGGGCGGCGCGGACGGCCGGGGTGGGCTCGGGGCCGCGGCGGGCCAGCGCCTCGATCTCGCCCAGGAGGGTGTCGTCGCCCGCGCGGCTCTGGCCGAAGAGGCCGTCGGGGTCTCGCCCGGCGTTCCGCGAGGCGCCATGGAGGTTGAGCCAGAGGTCGAAGCGCTCGCCCACCTCCATCACCTTGTAGAAGAGGCGCGTCCGGCGGCGGCCGGTCAGGAGCATCAGCCCCAGGTCCACCGCGAACGCCAGGAGCGTCAGCTGGAGGAGGGCGATGTCCTTCAGCCCGTCGACGACCACCTTGGCGTAAAAGATCACGAAGTCGCGCACCAGCACGCCGGGCGAGATCCAGTCTCGGTCCATCGGTCCTCTCTCCTTCGTTTCGATCGATCACTCCGTCCGACGCCATGCCGTACGGAGCCGCGCGCCCGCGGGTTTCGCCGCCGGCGCCTTCAGCCGTGTCCCTCGTAGCGCCGGAGGCTCCGCATCAGCGTGCTCTCGGCCACCGCCACCCCCCGCGTCCCGGCCAGGTGCGCGCGCACCGCCTCCAGGAGCGCCTCGTCGGCCGCGTGGACCTCCCACACGGCGCCGTCGACGCAGCTGAAGTGGAGCGCCACGTGGCGGGTGAGGAAGTCGTGCGCGGCGGCGGGCGTCGCGGCGGCCCAGTACCCCTCGGTGAAGGCGTCCAGCCCCACGTCGCCCGTCAGCGCGAAGAAGTCGCACCAGTCGTCGAGGAGGGTGTCGGCCACCGCCTCCAGGTAGGGGCCTTCGACGAGCCGCCAGTCGTCGCGCTCCTCGATCACCCGCCGCTCGGCCTCGGCCAGCTTCGCCGCCCCCTCGCCCCCTTCCGCGTACCACGCGTCGGGGAAGCGGAAGATGTACCCCTCGGCGTGGAGCACCCACCGCCACCGCGCGAAGAGGGGCTTGAGGGGCGCGAAGTACCGCGCGAAGTCGCTCCGCCCCACGGAGACGAACGTCGCCCCGGAGCCCCGCGCCCCCGCGCCGATGCTGTCGCTGCGGAAGGCGGGCGAGCCGTCGGGCGAGCGCGTGATCCGCAGGCCGTTCACGGGGCCACCGTCCGCGAACGCGCGGCGCGGGCTCCGTCCGGGAGGGGTGGAGGGCGTGTGCACATCGGTCGGGACGGGGGCGGAGATGAGGACCGGGCGGGAAACGAAGCTGGGGAAGGAAGATAGCCACGAAAGGGCGCGCGGGGAAGCGAGGCGGGCGGCGCGTGGGAGCGCTCCGCCCGCCCGCCTCCCGCGGCGGCTACTGCTGGACGTCGATGGCCAGGCGCGGCGGGCCGGGGCTCCGCACCTCGGTGACGCGGAAGCGGTTGGGGCGGGCCACGCCGAGGACGACCTCCACCTGCCCCTCGAAGTCGCACGTCATCTCCATCTCCCGGAGGACGGGGAGCGTGAGGGCGCGCTCCCGCTCGCCGACCGTGGGCTGGCCGGCGTCGGTGTGGGCCTGCGCGGGCTCCAGCCGGATGCGGAGCCAGGCGTCGCCCGCCACCGGGGTCGTGTCGCCCGAGCCGCACCGGCGGATGGGACGGTCGACGTACTCGACGTGGTACCCGGGAATCTCGCTCCCCGCGAACTCCAGCACCACGCGGTCGAACCCCGTGTTGCGCCCCACGCGGAGGGCGCGGAGGACGGTGACGCCCCGTGTCGAGCGGTTCACCGCCACGGTGCCCGCCGTCCACTCCGAGGTCGTCGCCGGCGCGGCGGCCGGGGTGGTGTCCGCCGGGGCCGCGGCGGGCGCGGAGGCCGTGTCGCCCTTCGCGGCGGTGCCGGCCGGCCCGCCGCCGGTGAAGGCGGGGAGC
>DATACF010000412.1:0-3919 GCA_036259235.1 Longimicrobium sp.
CCGGGCGGGTGGCCAGGGCGGCGCGCGCCGACTCCAGGAGGGCGAGCACCGAGTCGAGGACCACCTCGCGCGGCTGCGGGACGGCGAACTCCACCGTCACGTCGACCGGGACCTCCTCGTACTGGAGGATCGCCCGCCCCAGCGCCATCGCCTTGTAGAGCTTGGCCGTCGCCCGGATCCCCGTCGCCGTCCCCGCGTCGAGCCCCACCTCGTCCACGTTGGCGAGGACGGCGTTGGCCGAGCGGACCACGCGGTACGTGGACGCCCAGGGGCTCTCGACGACCGCGAAGGTGGCCTCGAAGTCGTCGCCCGTCAGGAGCGAGCGGTACGAGGTGAGCGAGCCGGTGTTGGTCCCCCACTCGTCGGTCACCAGCGCGGGCGCGCGCACCCACTCGGCCACCGAGGTGGCGTACTGCTTCTGCACCCCGACCGAGAGCGAGATGATCCCGTTGGCCGTGCGGAGCACGTCCTCTTCGCTGAGCGCGTTCGGGTTGGTGAGGTCGAGGTCGCAGGCGGAGAGCGCGAGCACGGCCGCCAGCGCGACGAGCCCCCGGTTGAACAGGTTCTTCATCGGGGCCCCTAGAAGTTGAAGTTGACGCCGACGACCCACGACCGCGGGATCGGGGTGACCGCGAAGTCGAGCCCGCGCGCCACCGCGTTGGTCCCGAAGAGGTTCACCTCCGGGTCCAGGCCGCTGTAGTCGGTCCACGTGTGCAGGTTGCGCCCGGAGAGCCGGATCGAGGCGCCGGTCGCGCCGAAGCGCCCGGCCCAGGCTTCGGGGATGCTGTACTGGAGCGAGACCTCGCGCAGCTTCACGAAGCTCCCGTCCTCCACGAACTCCTCGAAGATCCCCGCCCGCGACGCCGGGTTGAGCGAGTAGGTGCGGAAGGTGGTGTCGCCCGCGATCTCGCGCTCGACCACCTTCGCCGTCCCGAACTGCTCCATGATCCGGCGGGTGAAGTTGGTCACGTCGTTGCCGAAGCGCCCGTCCAGGAGGAAGCCCAACTGCACCCGCTCGCCGATCTCGAAGGTGTTGCTGAAGGTGGCGGTGAAGTCCGGGTGCGGGTTGCCGATGATCCGCCGCGCGAACGGCGTGGCCACGATGCTCCCGTCGGGGGCGCGGATGGTGTCGCGCGCGCGGCTGGGGAGGAGGAGGGAGTCGGCGGTGACGCGGCGGTAGACGATGTTCCCGGCCGCGTCGCGCTCGTAGACGCCCCCGTAGAAGATGCCGATCGGCTGCCCCACGATGACGGCGTTCAGGTAGTCGCCGCCCAGCTGGGCCGTCATCAGCGTGTCGGTCCCGGTGAAGAGCCGCTCGATCCGGTTGCTGTTCCGGGCGTAGGTCAGGCGCGAGCGCCAGGTGAAGCTGCGGCGGCTCACGTTGACCGAGTTGAGCGCCAGCTCGAACCCCTTGTTCGAGATCTCGCCGACGTTCTGGTACTGCTGCTGCGCCCCCTGGCTGACCGGGAGCGGCACCGGGAGGACCAGGTCGCGGGTGAGCTGGTCGTAGGCGGTGAACTCGACCGAGGCGCGGTCCTGGAAGAACCCCGCTTCGAAGCCCGCCTCGTACTCACGCTGCCGCTCGGGCTTGAGGTCGGGGTTGCCGCGCGTCGTCGACGCCACGTACCCCGAGAGCCCGCTGTACGCCGTGTCGGTGTAGTTCTCGAAGCGGAGGTACGCCCCCGGCGGCTGGCTCCCCGTCTCGCCGTACGCCGCGCGGACGCGGAGGGTGCTCAGGACGTCGCCCACCGGGAGGCGCTCCCAGACCGGGTCCTGGTCGACCACGTACGAGACGCCCACGCGCGGGAAGAGCTGCCACCGCTGGTCGGCGCCGAAGGCCGACGAGCCCTCCACGTTCAGGCCGCCGGTGACGAAGAGGCGGTCGGCCAGCGACACCCGCTCCTGCAGGAAGCCGCCGACGGTGCGGATCTCGCTGTACGACTGGCTGGCGAACTGCGTCCCGCCGCCCAGGAGCTCCTGCCCGGGCGCCAGGTTGGTGGCGCTGGTCGAGATCACGTCCGCGCGGTCCTCGCTGTAGCGGAAGCCGCCCGTGGTGTTCAGCGACAGCGACGGCCGGAGCTCCCAGTCGTACGAGGCGGTGAGGTCGCTGTTGACCTGCCGCGAGAGGCGGATCGGGTTGGCCACCGACCCCGCGTCGTTGGCCGCCAGCGAGAAGGGCGGGCGGAAGAAGCGGCTCTCCTGCCGGTAGTCGTCGAGCGCCAGGAGCCACCGCAGGTTCAGGTTCGGGAGCGGGGTGGCCGAGGTCTCCAGGCTCCCGGTGAAGCGGACCACGTCCTCGGGGAGGTCCCAGTTCTCCAGGATGTCGAGCGGGTTGGCCGCGAACCCCGGGACCGGCGAGAAGGGGAAGCGCCCCGTCGTCTCGTTGAACTCGGGGTTGAAGGTCGTGGGGGTGAAGATGACCGTCGTCAGGAGGCCGTTGGTCTGCTCGCCCTCCTGGACCAGGTTGGTCCGCGACTGCGTGAACGCCGCGCTCGCGTTGACCTCGAAGACCCGCGACAGGCGCTGCGACAGCCGCCCGCGCGCCGTGATGCGGTTGTACCCCGTCCCCCGGAGGATCCCCTCGTCGTCGCGGTACGACCCCGAGAGGTAGTAGCTCGACCCCTCGCCGCCGCCCGAGACCGCGAGCTGGGTGTGGGCCCCGGAGCCGGTGCGGAAGATCTGGTCCTGGAGGTCGAAGCGCTGCACCGGCGAGCCGATCGCCGTCCCCGAGGGGAGGACGTAGGTGACGTCGGTGTAGCCCGCCCGCGGCGACATGTTCAGCTCGTAGCGCGCCGGCGTCTCGCTGCTGGAGAGCTCCTGGCTGAACGTGAACTGCGGCCGCCCCTGCCGCCCGCGCTTGGTGAAGATCTGGATGACGCCGCTGTTGGCGCGCGAGCCGTAGAGCGCGGCGGCCGAGGCGCCCTTGAGGACCTCGACCCGCTCAATGTCGCCCGGCGGGATGTCGGCCAGGCGGGTGGTGGCGGCGCTCCCGCCGCGCGTGGCGTTGGAGCCGATGGCCACCAGCGCGGCGTCGTTGTTGTCGATGAAGACGCCGTCGACGACGATCAGCGGCTCGGCGCCGCCGAAGATGGTGCTGGTGCCGCGGAGGCGGATGCTGACGCCGCCGCCCGGCTGCCCCGAGGTCTCGGAGATCACCGCGCCGGGGATCTTCCCCTGGAGCGCCTGGTCGACGGTGGCGGCCGCCGGGGCGCGGTCGATCTCCTCGCCCGAGACGGTGGCCACGGTGTTCCCCACCTGGCGCCGCTCGGCCGAGACGCCGGTGCCGGTGACGACCAGCCCCTCCAGCTCCAGCGCGGTCTCGCGCAGGGGGATGGGCTCGACGCGGACCTCGCCGGGGGTGGTGAGCGTCACCTGCCGGGTCGCCAGCCCGCGCCCGAGCTGGGTCGCCTCGAGGGTGTAGGTGCCGGCCGCGACGCGGGCGCCGAGGGTGTACTCGCCCCGGGCGTTGGTGGCGGTGCGGAGGCTGGTGCCGCGGAGCGTCACGGCCACGCCCGGGAGGGGGCGCCCGGAGCCGGCGTCCACGACGGTGCCGCGGAGGGTGAACGGCTCCTGGGCCGCGGCCGGCGCGGCGGCGAGCGCCGCCACGAGGCCGAGCAGGGCCGCGCCTGCCCAGCGGCGCAAGCGGGTTGGGGGCATCTGCGTCTCCTGGAAGGACTGCGGTTGAACGGGGGATGCGTCGGCGCGTCGCGCCGGACGTTCCGGCGCGGGCGGGACGGCGGGCCAGACACCCGGGGCGGGGCGTCCGGTGACGGAACCGAAACGGACGGATACCGAAGGCGTTTCAAATACCACCTCGCCAGGGTGGACGCAAGCGGTCGAACGTTCGATCCATAGCGCCGGCGCCGGGATTCGCGCCGCCTCCGCCCCTTTCTGGCCGCTGTGTACCATTCGTTTGTTT
>DATACF010000413.1:0-7831 GCA_036259235.1 Longimicrobium sp.
CGCGACGTGCTCCAGCGCGGCCTCCAGGTGCGCGGCGGCCCGGCGCGCGCGGAGCCTCCGGGAGGACGTGGGCCGCGCCCAGCTCGCCGACGGCCGCCGTGAAGCACGCCCCGATCTCGTGGCCGCGGAGGTAGCCGAGCCCGTGCAGCCGCCGGCCCAGGTGGTCGATCCCGACCGCCGCCTGGTTCAGCAGGGTGTGCGAGGGGGCCTCCGCGCGCAGCCGCGCCACGACCTCGCGGATCGCTTCGGCGAAGGACGGGGCTCCATCCATGGGCTTCCTCTCCCGAAATGAAAGACCGGCGGGCGTTACACCAGCGCGTCGAGGTGGCGGAGCGCGCTCTCCCACACCTCCTCGCGCGTCTCGCCGGGGGCGACCCGCAGGAGGCGGACGGGCGGGGCGCCCTGCACCGAGAGGTACCACCACTCGGCGTCGGCGGACCGCCCCGTCGCCGGGTCGCGCGCGCCGCGCGTGCACATCACCGGCCGGCCGTCGTCGTTGAACTGGAAATCGTGGACCATCCGCTTCGTCCTCTTCCGCGGCGCTGCCGCTCTCGTCGTCAGGGTTCGTCCCCGGGCCGCCGGCGCGCCGGGTCAGGCGAGCGGGCCGACCAGCCCGCGCATGGCCCCGAGGTACTCGCCGGTGTCGAAGTTCTCCGGGTCGATCATCGCCTGCACCGCGCACCCGTGGATCCAGCTCACCGCCACGGCCGCCAGCCCGTCGGCCGTCGTGGCGGCGAACGCCCGGGGCTCGGCGCGGAGGAGCTCCTCCATGATCTCCCGGAACGCCGCGCGGTAGCGCTCCAGCTCGGCGGCGATCCGCGCCCGGACCCACTCGTGCCGCGCGCCGAGCGCCCAGAAGTCGAGGAAGAGCCGGGTGTGCCGCGGCTGGTGGGAGAGCCGGGCCATCTCCTGCTGGAGAAGGGCGTGCAGCCGGTCGAGCGCCCCCGGGAGGCGCGCCACCTCCTCCGAGACGTGCAGCACCGACGTCGTCTCGATCAGCCACTCCAGGAGCGCCTGCACCAGCCGCTCCTTCCGCTGGAAGTGGAAGTGGACCAGCGCGTGGCTGAGCGCCGCCTCCGCGGCGACGGCCCGGATGGTCAGGCTCCCGATCCCCTCCCGCGACGCCACCTCGAACGCCGCCCGCAGGATCTGTCCGCGCCGCACCTCCTCGGAAGCCCGCTTCCCCGGCACCGCTCCTCCTCCCGGTCCTTTCGGACCTCCGACCGCGCGCTCGGCACGGCGTTATTGACCAATTGGTAAATATACAATAGCTTACATCTATCGTCCGGTCAATGAGTGGCAGGACGTTCCCTGTGCGTGGAGGCGGCGGATGCCGAGACGGAAGACGAGGATCCCCGATATCGAGACGTACGCCCAGGACATCGTGAACACGGTGCGCGAGCCGCTGCTGATGCTCGACCCCACCCTCCGCGTGCGCAGCGCCAACCGCGCCTTCTACGAGACTTTCCAGGTCTCCGCCCGCGAGACCGAGAACCGGCTGATCTACGAGCTGGGGAACGGGCAGTGGGACATCCCGGACCTGCGCACCCTCCTCGAGGACATCGTCCCCCAGAGCTCGGCGTTCAACGACTTCGAGCTGGTGCACGACTTCCCGGCCATCGGACGGCGGGTGATGCTCCTGAACGCCCGCAAGCTCCTGGCGGGGCGCCACGGCGAGCTCCTGGTGCTGGCCATGGAGGACGTCACCGACCGGCGCCGCGCCGAGGAGGAAGTGGCCCGGGCCCGCGAGGCCTCCGAGACCGCCAACCGCACCAAGAGCCTCTTCCTGGCCAACATGAGCCACGAGCTGCGCACGCCCCTCAACGCCATCCTGGGCTACTCCGAGATGCTGCAGGAGGAGGCCGCCGACCGGGGGCTGGACGCGTTCGGCGTCGACCTCGAGCGGATCCGCGCCGCCGGGCTGCACCTCCTGGCGCTGATCAACGACATCCTCGACCTCTCCAAGATCGAGGCGGGGAAGATGGAGCTCTTCCTGGAGCGCTTCGACGTGGCCGAGCTGATCGGCGAGGTCGCCGACACCATCCGCCCCCTGGTCGAGAAGAACGCCAACGCGCTGCGCGTGGTGCTGGCGCCCGGCCTGGGCGAGATGCACGCCGACCAGACCAAGGTCCGCCAGTCGCTCCTGAACCTCCTCTCCAACGCCGTCAAGTTCACCCACGGCGGCACCATCACCGTCGAGGCCGCGCGCCGGAGCATGGACGGCGCCGAGTGGATCGTCCTCCGGGTGGCCGACACGGGGATCGGTCTGAACGCCGAGCAGATCGTCCGCCTCTTCCAGGATTTCACCCAGGCCGACGCCTCGACCACGCGGAAGTTCGGCGGCACCGGGCTGGGGCTGGCCCTCACCCGCCGCTTCTGCCAGATGATGGGCGGCGACGTGACGCTCAACAGCGCCGCGGGCGAGGGGAGCGTCTTCACCATCCAGCTCCCCGCCACCGTCGCCGATCCCCGCGCCGAGGCCCCGGCCGCCGCCCCCCGCGCCGAACCCGGCGCGGCCGACGGGGCCGGCGAGGAGGCGCCGCCGGACGGTGGGTACGTGCTGGTGGTCGACGACGACGAGGCGCAGCGCGACCTGATGCGGCGCTTCCTGAGCAAGGAGGGCTTCCGCGTCCGCACCGCCCGCGGGGGCGAGGAGGGGCTCCGCCTGGCACGGCAGGTGCGGCCGGTCGCCATCACCCTCGACGTGATGATGCCCGGGATGGACGGGTGGAGCGTCCTGGCGGCGCTGAAGGGCGACGCGGTGCTGCGCGACATCCCCGTGATCATGCTGACCATGGTGGACGACCCCGAGCGGGGCTTCACCCTCGGCGCCGCCGACTACGCCACCAAACCGGTGAACCGCCACCGCCTCTCGAAGATCCTGCGGAAGTACACCTGCGCCGACCCGCCCTGCCCGGTGCTGGTGGTCGAGGACGACCCCGCCACCCGCGCCATGACGCGGCGGATCCTGGAGCGGGAGGGGTGGCGGGTGAGCGAGGCCGAGAACGGGCGCGTCGCCCTGGAGTGCATGGAGCGCGAGCGCCCCCGACTGATCCTCCTGGACCTGATGATGCCGGAGATGGACGGCTTCGAGTTCGCCGACCACGTGCGCCGCCACCCGGAGTGGGGCTCGATCCCCATCGTGGTGGTGACCGCCCACGACCTCACCTTCGAAGAGCGCCGCCGCCTGAGCGGCTACGTCGAGACGATCCTGCAGAAGGCGGGCGACTCGCACGAGTCGCTCCTCTTCCAGGTGCGCGACCGGCTGAACGACCACGCCGCCGCCTCCCCCGCCCTCGCCGCCGCCGCGGGAGACGACGCCCACGCCCCATGGACGCCATGAGCAAGATCCTCCTGGTCGAAGACAACGAGATGAACCGCGACATGCTCTCGCGCCGGCTGGAGCGGAAGGGGTACGAGGTCGTGGTGGCGGTCGACGGCCCGGGCGGGGTCGCGGCGGCCGGCGCCCACGCGCCGGACCTGATCCTCATGGACATGAGCCTCCCCCTCCTCGACGGGTGGGAGGCCACGCGCCGCCTCAAGGGCGCGCCCGCCACGCGCCACATCCCCGTCGTCGCGCTCACCGCCCACGCCATGTCGGGCGACCGCGAGCGCGCGCTGGAGGCGGGGTGCGACGACTACGACACCAAGCCGATCGAGCTCCCCCGCCTCCTGGGGAAGATCGAGGCGCTCCTCGCCGCGGCGGGGGGCCGCCGTGACTGACGGGCCGCCCCCCCCCGACGGCGGCGCGGGCCCGCGCGCGCTCCCCCCGCAGCTGATGCACGACCTCCGCACGCCGCTGACCCAGATCATCGGCTACTCCGAGCTGGTCGCGGAGGAGGCGGAGGCCGCGGGGCACGGCGCCTTCGCGCCCGACCTGCGGAAGGTGAGCGCGGCGGGGTACCGGCTCCTGGCGCTCCTGGACGAGCACTTCCGCGCCGAACCGGCGCTGGAGACGGAGCCGGCGGGGCCCACGACGCTGGCCGCCTTCATCGGGGCCAACCGCGAGACGATCCTGGCGGAGTGGGAGGCGTTCGCGCGGACGTGCGCGCCGGCCGGCGGCGTGATGGACATCGCGGCGCTGCGCGACCACGCGGGCGAGCTGCTCACGGCCATCGCCGCGGAGCTCGGCACCCCGCGGGGCGGGCCCGAGCGCTCCGAGAGGTCGAAGGGGCATGCCCCTGCGGCTTTCGGAGGCGGCGCGACGGCGGCCGAGGCGCACGGGGCGGAGCGGGCCGAGAGCGGCTTCACCGTCGGGCAGATGGTCGCCGAGTACCGCGCGCTGCGGGCCAGCGTGATCCGGCTCTGGATGCAGTCGCGGAGGGAGACCACGCCCGCCGACCTGGAAGACCTGGCGCGGTTCAACGAGGCCGTCGACCTGGCGCTCGCCGAGTCGATCGCGCAGTACACCCACGACCTCGACCGGTCGAAGGAGATGTTCCTCGCGGTCCTCGGGCACGACCTCCGCACGCCCCTCACGGCGATCGCCGCCTCCGCGCGGTTCGTCCTCGGCACGCAGGCGCTGGAGGAGCCCTCCCTGGGCCTCGTGTCGCGGATCGTCCGGAGCTCGGCCCGCATGGACCACATGGTCCGCGACCTCCTCGACTTCACCCGGAGCCGTCTCGGCGGGGGCATCTCCCTCGCGCGCGCCGACGCGAGCGCGGCGGCGGTGGTGCGCGAGGTCGCCGACGAGGTCCGGGCGGCGCATCCGGAGCGGGCGCTCGAGGTCGAGGCGGAGGGCGAGCCGCGGGGCGAATGGGACGCGGCGCGCATCAGCCAGGCGCTGACCAACCTGGTGGTCAACGCGGTGGAGCACGGCTCCGGCGAGGCACCCGTCCGGATCGGGGTCGCGGGCGACGGCGAGGAGGTCACGGTGACGATCCACAACCGGGGCCCCGCCATCCCGGCGAGCCGGATCGACGGGATCTTCAACCCCATGAAGGGGAGGAACGGGGGGAGCTCCGCGGCCGACGGCCCCTCCGGGAGCCTGGGGCTGGGGCTCTACATCGCCGAGCGGATCGTGAGCGCGCACGGCGGGAGGATCGACGTGGCCTCCTCCGACGCCGAGGGCACCACCTTCACGGTCCGCCTCCCGCGCCGTCCCCCCGCCGCCCGGTGAACCCCCTCCTTCACCCGCTCCTATTCGGCCGGAATCCGCCGCGCGATTGACAGGCGCGCCCCCGCGGTGGTAGCTTCGCAGAGCGGGATATAAACGCTCGTTCCGCCGGCCCCTCCGTCGCACGACGGAAGCGGACCGACCGACAGCATAGAGACAGCGGGTCTTTTCGAGGCCCCGACCGGCAAAGCGCCGGGCGGGGCCTCGTCGCGTTCGGCGGGGACGGCCCCGAGCCACCGGGGCGGCCCCCGCCGGGAGCGATACACAGCTCCGGCCTTTTCGCGCCGCCGCGTCCGCACATCGCACGCACCCCGACGCGAAGGAGACCCCATGTCCTGTCCGACCTCCACCCCCCCGGTGGCGAACCGCCGCGACCTGGCGCGCTCGAAGCGCGTCCAGGCGGCCGACATCGCCTACTACCGGCCCCACGCGACCCACCACAACAACTGCGAGGAGTCGAGCTACCCCTACGTCGGCAACTACTCCAAGGGGCTCCAGCACGACGCCCTGGGCGACGTGGTCCCGGCGTCGTACCAGTCGCTCCTGAACGCGCTCAACCTCAAGACGCCCTCCGCCTTCGAGGCCGTCCAGCTGGGCCCCGGCGGGAAGAAGCTCACCAACCCGCAGGCGGGGCTCGCCTTCGACCTCCAGGGCCCCGACCCCCAGTCGGTCACCCAGCCCCCCGCGCCCCGCATCGACAGCGCCCGCAACTCCAGCGAGATGGCGGAGCTGTACTGGATGGCGCTGGCCCGCGACGTCCACTTCGCCGACTACGCCTCGCACCCCCTGATCGGGCAGGCCGTCACCTCGCTGAACACCGAGTTCAGCGACTTCCGCGGCCCCAAGGTGGCCGGGCAGGTGACGCGGCAGACCCTCTTCCGGGGGATCTTCCCCGGCGAGGTCACGGGCCCGTACCTCAGCCAGTTCCTCCTCAAGGGGACGAGCGACCCGCGCCTCCCGGCCGGGCAGGGGCGGAGCACGCGCGACGGCCTCATCACCTACGGCGACCTCAAGATCAACCAGCGCCAGGTGACCGTCCAGCCGGGGATCAACTACCTCACCGACTTCCCCTGGTGGCTCGAGGTGCAGAACGGCGCCGACAAGCGGGGGATGGACGCCATCGACACCACCGCCCGCCGCTTCGTCCGAAACTTACGCGACCTGGGCGAGCGGGTGCACTTCGACAACGTGGCCGACCACTTCTTCAACGCCGCCCTCATCCTCCTCCACGAGGTCCCGGGCGACCAGACGAACGGCACCGGGGTCGTCGCCCGCGACCGCGAGTTCCCGGACGACATGCTGAACCCGTACGGCGCCTACCTGAAGCAGGCGCCCTTCGTGACCTACGGCCCCCCGCACGTCCTCCGCCTGGTGTGGGAGGTCCTCACCCGCGCCCTCCAGGCGGTGTGGTTCCAGAAGTGGTTCGTCCACCGCCGCCTCCGGCCGGAGGAGTTCGGCGGGCGGATCGACAACCACCTCACCGGGCGCCGCACCTACTGGCAGATCAACGGCGAGATCCTCGCCTCGCTCCAGTACGGGCAGCTCTCACCGTACTTCCCGGCCTCGCTGGGGACGTACCTCCTCCCGCAGGCCTTCCCCGAAGGGGCGCCCACCCACCCGGCGTACGGGGCGGGGCACGCCACCGGGGCGGGGGCGTGCGCCACCATCCTCAAGGCCTTCTTCAACGAGGACGCGCGCATCGAGAACCCCGTCCAGGCCAGCGCCGACGGGCTCTCCCTCGTCGCCTACACCGGCCCCGGGTGGGCCGAGATGACCGTGGGGAGCGAGCTGAACAAGCTGGCCGGGAACATCGCCCTCGGCCGGAACGCGGCGGGGGTGCACTGGCGGACCGACTACGACCAGTCGCTCCTCCTCGGCGAGCAGGTCGCCATCGGCCTCCTCCAGGAGCAGAGCATCCTCTACAACGAGGGCGGCGGCTTCATGCTCCGGAAGTTCGACGGGACGTGCGTGAAGATCTGGGACGGCCAGGTCGTGCCGTGCGACCCGCCCCCGCCGCCGACGACCACGGTCACGGCGACGGTCACGACGACGACCTCGACGGTCTGACGACCCCGGCCGGGGCGGCCCGCGCCGCCCCGGCCCCTTCTCCCCGGAGGACGCGATGGAACACGAATGGCCGCGGTGGGAGGACGGCCGCTACGGCCCGCCGGAGCGCGCGGAGGCGCTGGCGCGGCGGGCGGAGGAGACGCGGGCCGCGGTGGCGCGCGGCGAGGGGCCCTCCTTCGCCGAGGCGCCCACCCGGGCGCTCTGCCACTGGCACGCCTCCCTCTTCCGGGGGACGGCGCCGCTGGCGGCGTACGAGGGCGGGCTCCGCGGCGACGCGGCGGAGCCGTGCCTGGCCCGCAACGTCCGCGTGGGCGGGCAGCACGGGGTCCCGTGGGAGCGGATGGGCGAGACGATGGACGCCTTCGACGCCCGGGTCCGCGCCCTCGTCGCCGACGTGGACGCGCGGGTGGCGGCGGGCGCGGGCGATGCCGCGGAGGCCGCGGTGGAGGCCGCCGCATGGGTGGCGGCGCGGGTCGTCGCCATCCACCCCTTCATCGACGGCAACGGGCGGATGTCGCGCCTCGTGGCGGCGTGGCTCCTGGCGCGCTGGGGCCTCGACGCGGCGGTCGTCCCCCTCACCCCCTCGCCGCCGCCGCCGTACCGCGACACCGGGCGCGCGGCGATGAACGGCGACCACCTCGACCTGCG
>DATACF010000414.1:0-3507 GCA_036259235.1 Longimicrobium sp.
GTTCGGTCATCTAAAACCAGTGCGTGAGTGCGTGAGTGCGTGAGTGCGTGAGTGCGTGAGTGCGTGAGTGCGTGAGTGCGAGATACGGAGCGTCCGCGCGGGGGGCGTTCGCAAGACGCGTGTCACGGCGTGGGCTCGACGCGAAGCCCCGGTGTCCGCCGACGGGCACCGGGGCTCCTTCCACACTCACGTGCCAGCGCACTCACGCACTAACGCACTCACGCACTTTCTTCGATCTCGTATTCCTTGAGCTTGCGGTAGAGCGTGCGCTCGCCGATGCCGAGCATCTCGGCGGCGCGGCGGCGGTTGCCGCGGGCCTCGCGGAGGGCGGCGCCGATGGCCTGGCGCTCCAGGTCCTGCATGGTCATCCCCGGGCGGAAGACGATCACGCCGCGCTCGGGGGCAGGCTCGGGCTCGGGAGGGGGCGGCGGGGGCGAGGGGATCACGTACGAGGGGACGCCCGGGCCGCCCAGGAACGCGCCGCCGCCGATGGGGATCGGCTCGCGGTGGCGCTCGCGGTAGATCTCGAACTCGCGCCGGAGGTCCTCCAGGTCCATCCGCAGGTCGAAGAGCGTGCGGAAGACCATCTCCAGCTGCGGCGACGGCCCGTCGGCCTCGGCGCCGTTGCGCGCGGCCACCTGAGTCCGCGGGACGGGGACCGGGAGGAGGGAGGTCCGCTCGCCGCGGTGGAAGCGCACCTCGGCGGGGATGTCCTCGGCGCGGATCACCCGCCCGGGGGCGAGGACCACCATCGACTCGATCAGGTTCCGCAGCTCGCGCACGTTCCCCGGCCAGTCGTACTCCACCAGGAGCCGCACCGCCTCGGGCTCGATCCCCATGAAGGGGCGGTCGTGCATGGCGCTGAACTCGCGGATGAAGCGGTCGATCAGCCGCGGGACGTCGGCCCGCCGCTCGCGCAGCGCCGGGAGGTCGATCCGGAGGACGTTGAGGCGGTGGTAGAGGTCGCGCCGGAACTCGCCGAGCATCACCTGCTCGCGGAGGTCCCGGTTGGTGGCGGCCAGCACCCGCACGTCCACCCGCAGCACGTCCTCGCCCCCTACCCGCCGGAACTCGCGCTCCTCCAGCACCCGCAGGAGCTTGACCTGCGTGGCCATCGGCATTTCCCCGATCTCGTCGAGGAAGATGGTGCCGCCGTTGGCCAGCTCGAAGAACCCCTTCCGCAGCGCCGCCGCCCCGGTGAACGCCCCCTTCTCGTGTCCGAAGAGCTCGCTCTCCAGGAGGGTGTCGGGGAGGGCGGCCACGTTGACGGCGATGAACGGGCGGTGGCGGCGGGGCGAGAGGGCGTGGATCCCGCGGGCCACCAGCTCCTTCCCCGTCCCGCTCTCGCCCAGGATCAGCACCGTCGAGTGGACGGGGGCGATCTGGACGATCCGCTCCAGCACCCCCTCCATCTCCTCCGTCTCGCCGACGATCCCGGTGATCTCGCGCAGCTCCTCGCGCTGGATCAGGCGGCGCCCCACCATCGCCACCTCTTCGGGCTCGATCGGCTTGGGGAAGCACTCCGAGAGCCCCAGCTCGCGGCAGACCTCGCGCCCCGAGGGCTCGGTGGCCTCGGTGAGGCCGATGACCGGGACGCGCCCCCGCTCGCGCGCGGCGGCCACCAGCGAGCGGGCGCGGCGCTCGCGCAGCCCGCCGGTGACCACCAGCAGGATCGGCTCGCCGAGGGCGTCGGCGAACGTCTCCCCGGCCGCCAGCAGCTCGACGCGCATCCCGTCCTCCTCGAACGCGCCGCGCAGCCGGACCGCCGGCTCCAGGTCATCGGTGGTGATCACAACGACTTCCGCCACGCCGCTCCCCGCTGGTCCCAAGTGCCCGGTGCCAAGTGCCCAATGCCCAGTCTCGCCGCCCGCCGCCGCCCCGCGTCCCGCCGGACCGGCCGTCACCCCTTGTTCTTCGCCGTGCCGCCGGTGTGGAAGGGGGGCTTCACCACCTCGGCCGGGACGGCGCGGTCGCGGATGACGATCCCGATCTCGCTCCCCGGCTTGGCGTGCGAGGCGGGGACGTACGCCATCCCGATCCCGTAGCCCAGCGTGGGGCTCAACACCCCGCTCGTCACCTCGCCCACCACCCGGCCGTCCACCGAGACCGGGTAGCCGTGCCGGGGGAAGCCGCGCTCCTTGAGCTTGAAGCCCACGAGGCGCAGCTCGACGCCCTCGGCCTTCTGCTTCGCCAGCGCCTCGCGCCCCACGAAGTCGCCCTTGTCGAGCTTCGTGACCCACCCGAGGCCGGCGTCGAGCGGGGAGCGCCCCTCGTCGAGGTCGTTGCCGTAGAGCGCCATCCCCATCTCCAGCCGGAGCGAGTCGCGGCACCCGAGGCCGGCGGGGAGGAGCCCCTCCGGTCCGCCCACCTCGAAGAGGCGCCGCCAGAGGTGCGCGGCGTGCTCCGCGGGGACGTACAGCTCGAAGCCGTCCTCGCCCGTGTAGCCGGTGCGGCTGACGATGGCGGGGACGCCGTCGACCGTGCCCTCGGCGAAGCGGTAGTAGCGGATGGCCGAGAGGTCGGTGTCGGTCAGTTTCGCCAGGATCGCCTCGGCCTTTGGGCCCTGGAGGGCGAGGAGGGCGATGTCGTCGGTGCGGTCGACCAGGTCGACGCCGAACCGGGGGGCGAAGCGCGAGACCCACGCCCAGTCCTTCTGCCGGTTGGCGCCGTTGACGACGAGCATGTAGCGGTCGGCGAAGCGGTAGACCAGGAGGTCGTCGAGGAGCTTCCCCTCGTCGTTGACAAGCGTGGAGTACTGCGCCTGCCCCACCTCCAGCCGCGACGCGTCGTTGGTGGTGACGTGCTGCACGAAGTCGAGCGCCCGCTCGCCCCGCACCTCGAACTCGCCCATGTGCGAGACGTCGAAGAGCCCGGCGGCGTTCCGCACCGCGTTGTGCTCGGCGGTGATCCCGGCCGGGTACTGCACGGGCATCTCGTACCCCGCGAAGGGGACGAGCTTGGCGTTCATCCGCACATGCTCGGCGTGGAGCGGGGTGCGCTGGAGCGGGGTGGCGTCGGCCATCGGTCGGGATTCGCGTGGAGTTCGAAAGCGCCGGAGCTCGGGGCTGGCGTGAGGGGGAAGCTAACATCGCCGCCCGGTCCGCGCGAGGAGGCGGAGGGCGCGAGTGTGCCGGGATGGCAGGAATCCGCGGGAGGGGGCGGAGCGAGAGGTCGTGGAGGGAGAGGATCGTGCGCGGGGCGAATCACCAGAACAGCGGGGCGCCTGGCGGCGCGGCCCTCACCCTGGCGGCTCGCCGCCCGTCCCTCTCCCGAACTACAGGAGAGGAACGGTCGCATCGACGGGCTTTCCTCGCGCGCCGAAGGGTCCCGCCCAGTCCGCGCAGGCGGACCTCGCGCCGTTCCAGCCGCGGTTTCAACCCGAATCCTGCGACCCTGGGACCGCAGGGGCAGAGATCGGAGTTCGTCTGCCGTTCGGAGCGCACCCACCGGTCCTCGACGGATGCTTGGGCCGGAAAGCGTGGGCGCGAGCCGCAAGTCGCCGGTATC
>DATACF010000415.1:0-9078 GCA_036259235.1 Longimicrobium sp.
CTCCTCCTCGCCGCCGCCTGCGGCCGCGGCGACCGCGGGGAGGGGAAGGGAGCCCCGGAGGGCGCCGGGGGCGGCGAGGACGCCCCCGTCTCCGGCGGGACGATCGTCACCGCCGAGCTGGCGGACATGAACCGCCCCCACCCCGTCCTCGCGGCCGGCGACCGCGACAACGACCTGGTCGACGTCCTCTACATGGGGCTCACCCGGAGCGTCTGGCGCGAGGGGCGGCTGGTGTACCTGACCAGCAACGACTCGCCGATGGCGCTGGCGTGGCACTACGAGTACTTCGGCCCCGACTCGGCGTCGATCCGCTACCGGATGAGGTCGGGGCTCCGCTGGTCGGACGGGCGTCCCATCACCGCCGGCGACGTGGTGTGGACCTTCCGCGCCCTCGCCGACCCCGCCGCGGCCTCCCCCCGGCAGGCCGACGTGGCGCTCATCGACTCGGTGGTGGCCGAGAACGACTCGACGGTGGTCTTCCACTTCGAGCGGCGGTACCCCGAGATGCTCTTCGCCTCGAGCATCCCCGTCGCCCCCCGCCACCCGTACGAGGGGGCGGGGATGGCGGGGCTCGCGACGCACCCGGTCTTCGGCGATCCCACGAAGCTGGTGGTGAGCGGGCCCTTCCGGATCGGGGCGTACAGCGCGGGGCGCGAGCTGGTCCTCGTCCCCAACCCGCACGCCCCGGTGCGGCCGCGGCTGGAGCGGATCGTCAGCCGCGTCATCCCCGAGACCACCACCCGGATGGTGGAGCTCCGCACGGGGAACGTGGACCTCGTCAAGAGCGTCCCCTTCGACCAGATCGCGGCGCTGCGCCAGCGGGCACCGAACCTGCGATTCGCCTCGCTCGGCAAGCGCTACTGGGAGTTCGTGGCCTACAACCCGCTCCGGGGCGAGCCGTTCGACGACCCCGAGCTCCGCCGCGCGCTGGGGATGGCCGTCGACGTCCCCGGCATCGTCCGGGCGCTGGAGATGGAGGACTACGCCGAGCCGGCGGCCGGGCCGTACTCCCCCCTCTTCGCCGACCTCCAGGACCCGGCGCTCCGCCCGCTTCCGCACGACCCCGAGGGGGCGAGGCGGATCCTGGAGGCGAAGGGGTGGCGCGACGCGGACGGCGACGGGGTCCGCGAGAAGGAGGGGAAGCCGCTCCGCTTCACCCTGCTGACGAACTCGGGGAACGCGCGGCGGGCCGACGTCTCGGTGATCCTCCAGCAGCAGTGGAAGGCGGTGGGGGCCGACGTGCGGCTCCAGCAGCTGGAGTTCAACGCCTTCCAGGAGCGGATGTACGGGAAGGACTTCGAGGCGCTGCTGGGGAGCTGGGGGGTGCCGCTCTCGCCGGACATCACCCCGCAGTGGCTCCCGGGGGAGACCTTCAACATCGTCTCCTTCCGCGACCCCGAGACCGAGCGGCTCTTCGCCGAGGCCCAGGCGCAGCCGACGGCCGAGCGGGCGAACCCGCTCTGGAAGCGGGCGGCGGAGCGGATCGTGGCGGTGCAGCCGTACACCTGGCTCTACTACTACGACATCGTGGTGGGGCTGAGTCCGAGGTTGAGGGGGGCGCGCATCGACGCCTACGGCGCGTACCAGAACACGTGGGAGTGGTGGATCCCGCGCGAGCTCCAGGGGCAGCCCACCGGCGCGGCGCCCGTGCGGGCCGAGGCGGAAGACGACACCGGGAAGACGAGGTGAGATGATCAGCTACCTGCTCCGCCGCATCCTCGGCGCGATCCCGCTCCTCCTGGGGATCCTGACGATCATTTTCTTCATCATCCACCTGGCCCCGGGCGACCCGATGGCCCGGTTCTTCAACCCCAACGTGTCGCCCGAGGTCATCGAGCAGATGCGCCGCAACCTGGGGCTCGACCAGCCGATCCACGTCCAGTACGTGAAGTGGCTGTGGAGCTTCATCCGCGGCGACTTCGGCTACTCGTTCGGGCAGATGCGGCCCATCAACGAGATCCTCCCCGAGGTCCTCTGGAACACCATCCAGCTGACGATGATCTCGATGGTGGTGATCTTCGCGGTGGGGATGCTGATCGGGATCGTGCAGGCGGTGCGGCAGTACTCGATCGCCGACAACGTCCTGACCTTCCTGGCGCTCTTCTTCTATTCGATGCCGAGCTTCTGGTTCGCCCTGATGCTCATCCTCCTCTTCTCCCTCAAGGCCAACCAGGCCGGGTGGCCGATCCAGTTCCCGGCCTCGGGGATGACGAGCGTGGGGTACGAGTTCCTGGGCACCGGCGCCAAGATCACCGACCGGATCATGCACCTGGCCCTCCCGGCCATCGCGCTGGGGATCGGGTCGGCGGCGGGGGTCGCGCGGTACATGCGGGGGAGCATGCTGGAGGTCATCCACCAGGACTTCATCCGCACCGCGCGGGCGAAGGGGCTCTCCGAGCGGACGGTGGTCTTCAAGCACGCCCTCCGGAACGCGCTGATCCCGATCATCACCCTCCTGGGGCTCTACCTCCCCTTCCTCCTCTCGGGGGCGGTGCTGGTGGAGACGATCTTCGGGTGGCCGGGGATGGGGCGCGCCATCGTGGACGCCATCCTCCAGCGCGACTACCCGATGGTGATGGCCACCTCGTTCGTGATCGCGGCCCTGGTGGTGGCAGGCAACCTGCTGTCCGACGTCCTCTACGCGGTGGTCGACCCCCGCATCCGTACGGAGTAGCTCCCCGATGCGCGCATCTCCCGACGTCGAGTCGCTCCCGCCCGAGCCGATCACGCAGACCGCCTCCCCCGCCGCCGGCGCGGCGGGGCGGAAGGCGGCCACGCCCCTCGAGCTCCTGGCCTCGATCCCCCTCCCCGGCCTGGGGCACCTCCTCCGCGGCGAGTGGCGGATCGGGATGTCGCTCGTCCTCTGGTGGGGGGTCCTCCTGGGGCTGGCGTTCCTGTCGCTGGAGCGGCTCCGGACGATGAGCCAGCTCCGCCGCGTCCCCGCCGACCTCTACCTGGCCATCGCCACCCTCGGGGTCCTCCTGCTGGCGACGATCGCCTGGGCGGTCTACGACCTCCTGGTGCGGGCCAAGCGGAAGCGGAAGCTCCACGGCGACTCGCAGTGGTCGATCGCGGCGCGGCACTTCCGCAAGAACCGGCTGGCGATGGCCGGGCTGGCGGTGATGGTGCTCCTGTACGTGGTCACGCTGGTGACGCCGCTGATCGCCCCCTTCGACCCGGCCGAGCAGGGGAACATCGTCCTCACGCGCTACCTGGAGCCGTCGGGGGAGCACCTGATGGGGACCGACAAGTTCGGGCGCGACATCTTCTCGCGCGTCCTCTACGGCGCCCGGATCTCGCTCTCCATCGGCTTCATCGCGGTGGGGATCTCCATCACGCTGGGGACGCTGGTGGGGGCGTTCGCGGGGTACTTCGGCGGGCTGGTCGACAGCGTGCTGATGCGCTTCACCGACATGATGCTCTCCTTCCCCCGCCTGGTCCTCCTGATCGTCGTCATCGCGCTCTTCGAGCCCAACATCTACCTGGTGGTCATCGTCCTGGGGCTCACGGGGTGGATGGGGACGGCGCGGCTGGTGCGCGGCGAGGTGCTCTCCCTACGCGAGCGCGAGTTCATCCAGGCGGCGCGGGCGCTGGGGATGGGCGACTGGCGGATCATCTTCCGGCACATCATCCCCAACACCATGGCGCCGGTGATCGTCTCGGCCACCCTCGGCATCGGCCAGACGATCCTCACCGAGGCGTCGCTCTCCTTCCTGGGGCTCGGGGTGCAGCCGCCGACGCCCAGCTGGGGGAACATGGTGGCCGACGGCCGCGACGCGCTGATCACGGCGTGGTGGATCGCCACCTTCCCCGGGATCGCCATCGTGCTGACCGTGGTGGCCTTCAACCTGTTGGGCGACGGCCTCCGCGACGCGCTCGACCCGCGGCTGAGGACGTGAGCGTGCGCGTCTCGGCAGCCGGTGTCGTCGTTCTCGGCCGCGTGGCCCTGGCGGAAGGCGCGGCCGAAGCTATCGTGGGTAGTCGAGGGGTGGTGGATCCTGGTGTGCGCACGTCCCGCGGCTGGAGGAGCGAATGACGACCATGCCGGCGGTGCGGTACCCGAAGCGGATCAGCTACGAGGACTTCCTCGCGACACTCGACGAGGGGACGCATGCGGAATGGGTGGATGGCGAGGTCGTCCCGATGACCCCGCCTTCGGAGGAGCACGCGGAGATATCGGCCTTCCTGCTGGCCGCGCTGCGGGGGTACGTGAACCGGAAGCGGCTCGGCGGGCGAGTCCTGCACGCGCCTTTCCAGATGAAGCTCGAGTCGAGCGGACGGGAGCCGGACGTCCTCTACATCGGCGAGGAAAGCCGCCATCGCTTCAAGCGCGTCTTCCTCGACGGCCCGGCCGACCTCGCCATCGAGATCGTGAGCCCGGACAGCCGCACGCGCGACCGGACCGAGAAGTTCCGCGAATACGAGCAGGCCGGGGTGCGCGAGTACTGGTTGATCGACCCGCTCCAGCGCGCGGCCGAGGTCTACCGTCTCTCCGGGTCCGGCGTGTACGGGCCGGTTCCGCTCGGCGAGCCGCCGCGGCTCCGGAGCGAGGTGATACCGGGGCTCTGGATCGACCCGGCGTGGCTGTGGGCGGACGAGCCGGATGAATGGGTGGCCTACGAGGAATGGGGGCTGGTTTGAGCGACATCAACGTGGAGCGCGCATCGCCGGGGGCGGGCGCGGGGGCGGGGCCGATCCTGCAGGTGGAGAACCTGAAGACGTACTTCACCACCGACGCAGGCGTGGCGCGGGCGGTCGACGGGGTGAGCTTCCACGTCAACCCGGGCGAGACGCTGGGGATCGTGGGCGAGTCGGGGAGCGGGAAGAGCGTGACCTCGCTCTCGATCATGCGGCTGATCCCGCAGCCCCCGGGGAAGATCCAGCCCGATGCGCGCATCCTCTTCCGCAACGAGCGGGGGGAGATGGAGGACCTGGCGAAGGCGCCGGAGCGGCGGATGCGCGAGATCCGCGGCAACGACATCGCCATGATCTTCCAGGAGCCGATGACCTCGCTGAACCCGGTGTTCACCGTGGGGATGCAGATCGAGGAGTCGCTCCGCCTCCACCAGGGGCTGAACAAGCGCGCCGCCCGCGACCGCGCCATCGAGATGCTCCAGCTGGTGGGGATCCCCATCCCCCACCAGCGCGTCGACGAGTATCCGCACCAGCTCTCGGGCGGGATGCGCCAGCGCGTGATGATCGCGATGGCGCTGGCGTGCGACCCCAAGCTCCTGATCGCCGACGAGCCGACCACCGCGCTCGACGTCACCATCCAGGCCCAGATCCTGTAGCTCCTCAACCGGCTCCAGGAAGAGATGGGGATGTCGATCATCCTCATCACCCACGACCTGGGCGTCGTCGCCGAGACGTGCGACCGGGTGATCGTGATGTACGCCGGGCAGGTCTTCGAGGAGGGGGCCGTGGACGACGTCTTCCACGACCCGCAGAACCCCTACACCGAGGGGCTGCTGCGCTCCATGCCCAAGCTGGGCGAGAAGATCGACCGCCTCGCCGTCATCCCCGGCGTCGTCCCGGCGCCGACCCACTGGCCCGTCGGCTGCCGCTTCCACGACCGCTGCCCGTACGGGTGGGAGAAGACGGAGAAGGAGGCGCCGCCCCTCTTCGACATCGGCCCGGGGCGCCGCAACAAGTGCTGGCTGGTGAAGTATCCCGAGCGGCGCGAGGAGGTGCGGCGCGCGGGCGGCGGCTTCACCCCGGCCGGCGCGGTGACGGGGACGGGCGCGGACACGCCCATCGCGGGCGAGCCCGGCGACGGGATGCCGGGCGGGGAGGAGGTGCGCTGATGGCCGCCACGCCGGAAGGACGCACCCCCGCCGGGGGCCGGGGCGCGGGCGACGGACAGCACAGCGGGGGCGAGCGCGCGCACGCCCCCGCCGAGGGGCTGGTGGGGGAGGGGATCGAGCGGGGGCCGGGCGCGGCGACCGGCGCGAGCGGCACCGTGGCCCGGAAGCCGGAGGCGCCGGAGCGGAGCGTGCTCCCGCCGGCCAAGGGGGACAGCGACTTCCGCGGGCAGACCCCCGACGACATGGAGCCGCCGGCCGACAGCCTCCTGGTGGTGCGGGGGCTCAAGAAGTACTTCCCGATCCGGAAGGGGTTCTTCAACCGCCACGTGGGCGACGTCAAGGCGGTCGACGGGGTGTCGTTCTTCCTCCGCCGGGGCGAGACGCTGGGGCTGGTGGGCGAGTCGGGGTGCGGGAAGAGCACCACGGGGCGCGCCATCCTCCGCCTGATCGAGCCCACGGAAGGGGCGGCGAGCTTCGCGGGGCGGAACATCGTGGAGATGGACAAGGGCGAGCTGCGGCGCCTCCGGCGGAAGGCGCAGATCGTCTTCCAGGACCCCTTCAGCTCGCTCAACCCGCGGATGACCGTGGGCGACATGCTCCGCGAGGTGCTGGCGATCCACAACCTGGCGAAGGGGCAGAAGGCCGACGACCGGGTGGCCGAGCTCCTCCGGGTGGTGGGGCTGCGCCCCGAGCATGCGGTGCGCTACCCGCACGAGTTCTCGGGCGGGCAGCGGCAGCGGCTGGGGATCGCGCGGGCGCTGGCGGTGGAGCCGGAGCTGATCGTCTGCGACGAGCCGGTGTCGGCGCTCGACGTGTCGGTGCAGGCGCAGGTGATCAACCTGTTGCAGGACCTCCAGCGCGAGTTCGGGCTCACCTTCCTCTTCATCGCCCACGACCTCAGCGTGGTCGAGCACATCTCCGACCGGGTGGCGGTGATGTACCTGGGGCGGATCGTGGAGCTGGCCGACGCGGACGAGCTCTACCGCAACCCGCTGATGCCGTACACGCAGGCGCTGCTGTCGGCGGTGCCGATCCCCGACCCGCGGGTGCGGCGCGAGCGGATCGTCCTGGAGGGCGACGTGCCGTCGCCGGCCAACCCGCCCAGCGGGTGCCCCTTCCACCCGCGGTGCCAGCACCCGCTCAAGGACCAGGACTGCGCCGAGCACGTCCCGCCGCTGGCCGACAAGGGGGGCGGGCACTTCGCCGCCTGCATCAAGGTCCCCCTCGGCGCCGGGTTCGAGGGTCGCGACCACCGGCTCCCCGTGGTTCAGCCCGGCCCCGGCGCCGACGCCCGTCCCGCGCCGCCGCCCCCGGCGTGACGTAGAGATCCAGAAAAGTCTCACGCAGAGAAGCAGAGTCAGCAGAGGAGTTTTCTCTGCTAGCTCTGCTTCTCTGCGTGAGACATGCTTTTACGGCCCTGGCCTCTAACAGGGGGCACAGAGGACACGGGGGGGCCTTCGTCGCGCTCCCTCTGTGCCCCCTGTGCCCCCTGTGAGAGATTGCAGTTTCTATGGCCTCGCGACGGGGCCGGCCTCGTCGCAGAGGCGGCAGTCGAGGGAGGTGCCCAGGCGGCGGGCGCGCCCCTCGGGGATCTGCGTCCAGGGGCGCACCTGCCAGGGGGGACGGTGGCGGACGTGCTGCGTGTGGCCGCACTCCAGCTCCGCCACCCACTGCCCCTCGTCGTCCGGGCGGAAACCGGTGATCCGCCGCTCCATCAGCCGACGACCAGGAGCCCCACCCGCCCGCCGAACTCGTCCGCCACCGCCAGGAGCCCCGGCGGCGCCCCCCACGGCCCGCCGTCGACGCGGAGGTTGACGCGGTAGGTGCCGGGGGCGATGTCGAACACCGCCTGCCAGGTCCCCGCCTCTTCGGCCGTGTCGAGCGCCACGGTCCGCCAGTCGGTGAAGTCGGCCTTCATCTCCACGCGGCTCGCGCCGGGGACGCGCACCCGGAGCGTGCGCAGGTGCCCGTCGGCGAGGACGTGGAAGTCGCCGGCCTCGGCGGGCGCCGCCACCGCGGCCAGCGCCAGGGCGGGCGGGGGCCTTCGGGCGGCCGAGAGGCGGAGCGCCAGCGTGGCGTACGGCCCGCCGCGGCTCCCCAGCTCGGGGAGGCCGCCTACCCGCCCCACCGCGAAGTGGAGCGTGGCGCCGTGGCGGAGGGCGAAGTCGCCGCCCACGCGCCCCCAGAAGCGCCCCGCCACCCCGTCCTCACCCGCGCGCCCCCCCACCGCCGCGTCGAGGCGGAGCCGCCCCCCGATCCACTCGGCCCCCACCTCCGAGTCGGTGTAGCGGATCGCCGGGCGCATCGGCGCGATCAGGACCCGGACCGAGTCGCGGACGGTGTCGACCGCCCCCTGGCCGGGGTACGGCAGGGTGTCGGGCATCGGCATCACCGTGTAGACGGTGTCGCGGAACCCCCACACCTCGGGCGTCCCCTGCACGGCGGTGCTCCGCACGGTGAAGTAGAGCCCCCCCCGCCGCCCCCGCCAGCGGACCCCGCCCTCGGCCGCGCCCGCCCGGAGCGCGGCGTGGTCGTTGTACACCGTCCCGCCCCCGAGGCCGGCCCACGCCTCCACGCCCCCCGAGGAGAGGCGGAGGCGTCCCAGCCCCAACAGCCGCCCGGCCCCGCGCCCCTCGGGGCGGAAGAGCCCGTCGGCCTCCACCCGCCCCTCGGCGGAGAAGGGGCCCAGCGTGGGCGTCCGCAGCGCGCCCACGGCGCCCACCTCGGGGACCCACTCGCCGCTCGGGCGGTCGAGGCTCCCGCCCGCCGAGAGGGCGTTGAGGGCGGGGTCGGCGGGGAGGTGGAGCGGCCCCTGGGCGGCGGCCGGACACGCGAAGGCCGGGGCGGCCCACAGGGCCAGCCCCGGCAGGAGATGCCGGACGGTGGAGCGCATCGCCATCATCCTTCCCTCATGGTTCATCCCCTCCCGGCCGCGGCCCGCCGGGCCCCGACCTCCGGATCAGGAGCCCCCGCGCCCGCGCCTGGGCCGCCGTGGCCGGCGCGGCCCCCGAGCCGACGTCGGCCGCCACCTGGCGCTGGAGGAGGACGAAGTCGTCGTCGGTGGCGCGGGCCCCCACCAGCTGCTCGACGATCCGCGACGAGGTCTCGGCCGGGACCCCCTCCTGCACCAGGAAGGCGAGCGCCACGTACGCCATCGCCAGCGACCCGCCGCCGGACCGCCCCCGCACCCGCCGGAGGGCGTCGGGGTGCACCCCCACGTAGAGGGCGGCGGCGGCGGAGGTGAGCTCGGCCTCGGTGGCGCGGGGCCCCAGGG
>DATACF010000416.1:0-2159 GCA_036259235.1 Longimicrobium sp.
GCCGAGACCGGGGCGAAGACCGGCGGACGCGGTCGCGGTGGACGCGGAGGCGGCGGAAACGCCCGTCCCGCGGCCGAGGCGCCGACCCCCGCGCCCGCGCCGGAGCCCACGCCTCCGGCCAACGGAGGAGGCCGCTCGCGCCGCGGACGCGGACGGGGCCGGGGTCGCGGGAACGCCGCGGCGGAGTGATGGCCGACCCTCGCGCGAGCGCCGCGTCCGGAGAGATCCGGGCGCGGCGCTCGGGTTTTGGGCCCCTCCCGGCGGCCTTCCACGCCCGCCCGGCGGAGGAGGTGGCGCGCGCGCTCCTGGGCACGCTCCTGGTCTCCGAGGTGGACGGATTGCGGTGCGTGGCCGAGATCGTGGAGACGGAAGCCTACGTGGGGCCGCACGACGCGGCGAGCCACGCGTGGGAGAAGTACGGCCGCACGGCGCGCAACGACGCCATGTTCGGCCCGGCGGGGACGGTGTACGTCTACCTGATCTACGGCGTGCACTGGTGCATCAACGTCGTCACCGGCGACGAGGGCTTCCCCGCCGCCGTCCTCCTCCGCGCCGGCCGGCCTGTGGGGGGGATCGACGTCGCCCGCGCGCGGCGCCCCGGCCGCCCGGACCGCGAGCTGATGCGTGGCCCCGGCAACCTCGCCCGCGCCCTCGCCGTCACGGGCGAGCACAACCGCCACCCCCTCGACCGCCCGCCCCTCTGGCTCGCCCCCGGGCGCGCCGTGGCGCCGGGCGAGACCGAGACCGGCCCGCGCATCGGCATCACCCGCGCCGCCGACTGGCCGCTCCGCTTCTGGATCCGCGGCGACGAGAACGTCTCGAAGCACCCGAAGCCGCCGAAGCCGAACCCGTAGGACCCACCTCCGGAGCCGAGATGCCCGACCTCGACACCCTGATGGACTTCGCCTCCCGCACGGCGCAGGCGGCGGGGCGGATCACGCTGGAGCACTTCGGCCGCGTCGCCGTGCGGTTCAAGCACGACGGGAGCGAGGTGACCGCCGCCGACCTCGCGGCCGAGGCCCACATCCGCGCCGCGCTCGCCGAGGCCTTCCCCGACGACGGGATCGTGGGCGAGGAGGAGGCGGAGAAGGCGTCGCGGAGCGGGCGGCGGTGGATCGTCGACCCCATCGACGGGACGCGCTCGTTCGCCTCGGGCGTCCCCCTCTACGGCGTCCTCCTGTCGCTGGAGGAAGGCGGGGTGCCGGTGCTGGGGTGCGCGCACTTCCCCGCGAGCGGCGAGACGCTGGTGGCCGCCACGGGCGCCGGCGCCTGGCACAACGGCGTCCGCGCCCGCGTCTCCGAGTGCGACGACTTGAGTGCCGCGCGGGTGACCACGTCGGGGATCGAGTACTGGCGCGACCTCACGGACGACGCGGGGCGCGCGGGGTGGGACCGGCTGGTGCGCGCCACCCGTTTCGCCCGCACCTGGGGCGACGCCTTCGGCTACCTGATGGTCGCCACCGGCCGCGCCGAGCTCTTCGCCGACCCCTCGTCCGCCAGCTACTGGGACTACGCGCCGATGACCGTCATCCTCCCCGAGGCGGGCGGGCGCCTGAGCCGCTTCGACGGCGCCCCGCTCGCCGCGCACAGCACGGTGCTGGCGAGCAACGGTCGGCTGCACGAAGCCGCCGCCGCGCTGCTGCGGGGGTGACTCCCGCGCGACGGACCGCAAGCTGCATCTGCTTCGCGCGCAGGACAGCGGTTCGGTTTCGTTTTCACTCGGACGGGAGGAGGGGAGCCATGGGAGGGGTGTTCAAGTCCATCGAGATGGTCGGCGTCTCGGACCAGAGCTTCGACGACGCCGCGCGCTCGGCGGTGCGGCGCGCGGGCGAGACGATGCGGCACCTGGAGTGGATGGAGGTCGTGGAGCAGCGCGGCTACATCAACGGCGGCGAGATCCGCGAGTTCCAGGTGAAGGTGAAGATCTGGTTCAAGCTCGAGGACGGCGATCAGGCGAGCTGATCCGCCTGTCATTCCGAGCGAGGAACGAGCCGCAGGAATCCAGCCGGCGTCACGCGAGGCCCGCATCGCGCGCCGGCGTGGGCTTGCTCCCGACGGTCCGCCGCGCGCGACGAGCTTCGAGGCGGCCGCGAGTAGATTCCTCGGCTTCGCTCGGAATGACAGCAACGACGGGAATGAAAGAAGCGGGGGGGGCCCCC
>DATACF010000417.1:0-2363 GCA_036259235.1 Longimicrobium sp.
GCCGCCGTTCTTGAGCGCGTCGCGCCAGGCGGCGCCGCCCGCGCGGGCCGTCCATGCGTTGCGGAGGTACTCGTCCCACCCGCGCGCGGCCGTGGCCCCGCCGCCCGTGAGGGCGATCCCGAGGTCGGAGGCCATGGAGAGGAGGACGTCGCCCACCGCCTTGGTGTTGAAGACGGGGCGCATGGCCGGCTGCACCAGGTCGAAGACCCCGGGGCGCGGCGTGTAGTCGTCCCACCGCTCCAGGAAGTGGCTCTGGGGGAGGATGAAGTTGGCCAGCCGCGAGGTGTCGTCGGGGAAGGACGAGAACGACACCCGCACCGGGACGCGGCGGAGCGCCTCGGCGAACTTCACCCCGCCGGGGAGCGAGTACGCCGGGTTCTCGGCGTCGACCAGGAGGACGCGGACGCGCCCGGCGCGCATGTCCTCGACCAGCTGCACCATGGGGCGCATGTCGGCCGGGGCCGGCGCCGCGCGGCCGTTGAGGCCGGCGATGGCGGCCGAGAGCGCGGCGGCGTTCCGCCCCTGGATGGCCGCGCCGGGGCCGAGCGCCACCTTGCGGCGGCCGGCGTTCCAGAAGCCGAGCGCGCGCTCCAGCTTCTGGGGGTTGACCCCCGTCTGCCGCGCCGCCTCGGCGGGCGACAGCGACCCGGCGAGCGCCTGGGCGATCAGCGCCTCCGTCCCCGGCTTGGTCTCCAGCCAGAGGTCGGCGTTGAGGCCGGTGAGCGGCCGGTGCGGGCCCACCCAGACGAAGGTCCCGCGCGTGCCGCCCCGCTTGTAGGCGTGCATCTGCGAGAACTGCCAGGCGTAGTCGACCGGCGACCCCCACGTCTCCAGGAAGTCGGCCCCGAAGGAGACCAGGACGTCGGCGTCGGCGAAGTCGAGGTCGCGCGGCGTGTCCTCGAGGGGGGCGTAGCGGACGCGCCGCCCGCCGACCCCGGCGACGAACTCGTCGACCAGGCGGTCCATCGTCCCCGCGTAGTTCCCGGTGAGGAAGACCACCGAGCCCCGCGGCGCCGCGCGGATCTGGCGGGCGACCTCCTGCTCGGCGACGCTCCACGAGACGTCGCGCGGGGCGCCGCCCACGTCGGTCTCGACGATCTGCGGGCCCCGGTAGCGGTCGGGGTGGTAGAGCCCCTGCACCGAGGCCTGGCCGCGGGCGCAGGTGTTCCCGCGCGAGACCGGGTGGTCGGGGTTCCCCTCCACCTTGGTGACGCGCCCCTCGTGGGTCTCCACGTGGATCCCGCACCCGGCCGGGCACTCGCGGCAGGTGCTGGCGTAGTAGGTCGGCACCCCGGGGACGATCTCCTCCGGGTGGACCACGTAGGGGATCAGCTTCTCCACGTGGCCGGTCGAGCACCCCACCGTCGCGACCCCCGCCCCGCCGGCCCCCAGGACCTTGAGGAAGTCGCGCCTCTTCATTCCATCAGACATGCTTGCTCCTGGCAGCGTTCGCGCGCGCCCCGGCGGGGGCGCGGGAGTCGTCGAGCCCGCGGGACTTCGTCATCGTCAGTAGTGGCAGACCACGCAGTCGGTCGAGGCGCGCTGGTTGGGCCAGGTCGCCGTCACCCCCTGCACGTCGCTCCCCTCGGCCTTCAGCTGCGCGATCCGGCGGATGAAGCTCGACCGCTGGCGGACCGCGCTCTCCTCCTCGGCGGAGAGCTTCGTGTTCCCGCGGTGGCAGTCGATGCACCACCCCATCCGGAGCGAGGAGAACTGGTAGACCTTCTCCATCTCCTCCACGGGCCCGTGGCAGGTCTGGCACTGGAGGCCGACGCTGACGTGGCTCATGTGGGGGAACTTGGCGTGCTCGGGGATCTTGTGGATCCGCACCCAGGGCACCGACTCGCCGGCCTTCCAGTAGTCGACCAGCTTCTGCGCCTCGGCGTTCCAGGTGCTGTCGCGGTCCTTGGAGGGGAAGGCAAGCTGCGCCTGCGAGGGGTCGGCTCCCACGGCGCCGCTCCCGGGGACGTGGCACCCCACGCAGAGCTGGACGCTGGGGATCCCGGCGTCCACCGAGCGGTCGGCCGAGTAGTGGCAGTACATGCAGGGCATGGCGTTCTGCCCCTGCTTCTGCCCGGCGTGCACCGTGTGGTAGAAGGCGATCGGCTGGTCGGGGCCGTCGCTCTCGTCGGCCGAGTACGGCCGGCACGAGGCCGCGGCGGCCGCGAGCAGGGCGATGCCGATCGTGGTGAGGGCTCTCTTCATGGTCTGCCTGAGCGGAGAAAACCGTTGGGCCGCGTCCGCGCGGGGGCGTTCTCGCCCCTCGCCCGGCGCGGCTCCCTGCGCCCCGTGCGGGTCCGTGTGGTGGGGACCCCCCCGTTGCAAGGACACCCATATAACACGGGCCCGAACGAACGGCAATG
>DATACF010000418.1:0-7440 GCA_036259235.1 Longimicrobium sp.
CCGGCCGGCTGGAAGGCATCAACAACAAGATCAAGGTCATCAAGCGCCAAGCGTACGGTTTCCGCGACGACGCCTACTTCATCCTCAAGATCAAAGGCGCGTTCCCGGGCACGCTGCAACCAAATCCGCGATGAACCGAAATTTATGGACACGAGAAAGCCCCTCCGCACGGACCGCGGAGGGGCTTTCGGAGATCCGTCCATTTAAGCCAGCGGCGCTATCCGTCGAAGCGGCGGAGGACGAGGGTGGTGTTCATCCCCCCGAAGCCGAAGGAGTTCGACAGGACCACGTCGAGCGCCGCCTCGCGGGCCGTCAGCGGGACGTAGTCGAGGTCGCACGCCGGGTCGGGGTCGGTGAGGTTGATGGTGGGGGGGATGCGCCCGTCGCGGAGGGCGAAGGCGCAGGCGCCCGCCTCGATGGCCGCGCTCCCGCCCAGCGCGTGCCCCAGCATCGACTTGGTCGACGAGACCGCCAGCCGGTCGGCGTGACCGCCGAAGACGGTGCGGATGGCCCGCGTCTCGGCCACGTCGCCCACCGGCGTCGAGGTGCCGTGCGCGTTGATGTACCCCACCCGCTCCACCTCCACCCCCGCCGTCTGCAGCGCCCGGCGCATGGCGCGCACCGCCCCCGCGCCGTCCTCGGGGGGCGCGGTGATGTGGTAGGCGTCGGCGCTCATCCCGAAGCCGATCACCTCGCAGAGGATCGGCGCCCCGCGGCGCTTCGCCGCCTCCAGCTCCTCCAGGATCAGGATCGCCCCTCCCTCGCCGTGGACGAAGCCGCTCCGCTTCGCGTCGAAGGGCCGGCTCGCCGTCTCGGGCGACTCGTAGTCGGTCGCCAGCGCGCGCGCGGCCGCGAAGCCGGCGAAGGAGATCGGGGTGACGCACGCCTCGCTGCCGCCCGCGATCATCATGTCGGCGTCGCCGCGGACGATGGCGTGGAAGGCCTCGCCGATGGCGTGGTTGCTGGAGGCGCACGCCGACACCGGCGCGTAGCTGGGCCCCATCGCCCCGGTGCGCATCGCCACCTGACCGGCGGCCAGGTTGATGATGGAGGCGGGGATGAAGAAGGGGGAGACGCGCCCCGGCCCCTTCTCCTGCATCAGGTCGCGGGTCTCCATGATGTTCTGGAGCCCCCCCATCCCCGAGCCGATGATCGTCCCCGTGTTCTCGGGGTCGGGGACGCCCTTGAGCCCCTCCAGCCCCGCGCTCCGCAGCGCCTCGTCGGCGGCCACCAGCGCGTACTGGATGAAGGTGTCCATCCGCTTCAGCTCGCGGCGGTCGATCACCCCCTCGGCCGAGAAGTCCTTGACCTCGGCGGCGATGCACACCTCGGGGGGGAGCCCGCCCGCCTCGAAGCGGGTGAGCGGCCCCGTCCCCGACTTCCCCGCCAGGAGGTTCTCCCACGTCTCCGCCGCGGTGTTCCCCAGCGGCGTGACCATTCCCACTCCGGTGACGACGACCCTGCGTTGCACGTTGGCTCCCTCGTATCGATATGGAACGGAGGGGACAGGGAACAGGGGACAGGGGACAGCCTTCGGAACGATCCCGCTGGCTGTCCCCTGTACCCTGTCCCCTGTTCCCTTTTACTCGGCTTTCAACAGCCCCTTGCGGAGCGCGAAGCGGACCAGCTCGCTGCGGTGGTGGAGGTCGAGCTTCTCCATGATCCGCGCGCGGTAGGTGTCCACCGTCTTCGGCGAGATGAAGAGCTTCTTCCCGATCTCGGTGGAGCTGAACCCCTCCACCGTGTAGGCCAGCACCTCGCGCTCGCGCTCGGTGAGCTTGTCGAGCGGGTCGTCCTCGTCGGGCGCGGCCTTCTGCTTGAGCCCTCGGAGGAGGAGCTTGGCGCCGCTGGGGTAGAGGAAGACGTCGCCCCCGGCGACGGTCTTGATGGCCTCGATCAGCTCCTCGTCGGCGCTCCGCTTGTTGACGTACCCCGATCCGCCCGCCTCCAGCACCGGGAGGAGGTGCTCCTCCTCGCCGTGCATGGTGAGGACGAGGGTGCGCGCCCCCTGGTCGAGCGCCGAGATCTGCCGCACCGCCTCCAGCCCGCCGGCGCCCGGCATCGACAGGTCCATCACCACCACGTCGGGGCGGAGCTGCTTCGCCTTCATCACCCCCTCCTCGCCGGTGGCGGCCTCGCCCACGACCAGGAAGCCGGGCTCGGCCTCCAGGAGCGCGCGCAGCCCCGCGCGGAGGACGGCGTGGTCGTCGACCAGGAGGATGCGGATCTGCGGGGGCATGGGCTCGGCCTGACTCGGGGGTTCGCTCGGGGATGCGCTTCGGGTGTGGGAATTTGCCTTACACGACGGGCAAAGGCAAGGCGCGGCGCGTTTTGCGCGCTACAGCCGCCCCGAGAGCCACGCGGGCGTCCACGCCGCCGTCGCCGTCGAGAGGAGCGTGAACCACCCGGTGATCATCAGCACCCCCAGCACCAGGAGGAGGGCGCCGCTGGTCCGGTTGATCCACGGGAGCCACCGCCGCAGGTGCCGGAAGCCGGTGAGGAAGCGCTCGATGAGCACCGTCGAGAGGAGGAAGGGGATGGCGAGCCCGGCCGAGTAGACGGCGAGGAGCCCCATCCCCTGGCCCATGCTGTCGCGGGTGGCCGCCAGCGTCAGGATCCCGCCCAGGACGGGGCCGATGCACGGCGTCCACCCGGCGCCGAAGGTGACCCCCACCAGGAAGGTCCCCAGGTACCCCACCGGCTTCTCGGCCAGGTGCATCCGCCACTCGCGCCCCGCGCCGGGGAGGCGGAGCGCCCCCAGGAGGTAGAGCCCGAAGAGCACCAGGAGGACGCCGCCCCCGATCTCCACCCACCGGCTGGCGTAGTTCAGCAGCGCGCCCAGGAAGGTCGCGCTCGCCCCCAGCGCCAGGAAGACGCCGGTGAAGCCGAGGACGAAGAGGAGCCCGTGCGTGAACACCGCCCGCCGGGTGCGCGCCCCCTCGGCCGCCTGGAGCTCGTCCAGGCTCATCCCGGTGATGAACGTGGCGTAGCTCGGCACCAGCGGGAGGACGCACGGCGACAGGAACGAGAGGAGCCCCGCCGTGAAGGCGACGAAGAGACCGAGCGACTGGCCTTGCATGGGTCCGGTGGATCGGGATTTCGGGGGAACGGCCGTCCAGCCGCGGATGATACACCCGCCGTGCGATTCGGAGCCAGGGGGAATCGCCCCACGCGCGGCGGGGGAGTCTCCCGGAAAGCGAGGACGGGCCCCGCAGCACGCGGGGCCCGTCCGTCTCGCCTCGGTCCGTCCGGCCTCAGATCCGCACGTGGGCGGTCCGGGCGGAGGGCTGCTCGGCGGGCGCGCGGCCCATCAGCTGGCGCAGCCCCGTGAGGAGGTAGTCGATCACCTCGCCCGCGGTGTAGCCCAGGCGGTCGGAGCCGATGAAGCGGCGGATGTTCTTGAGCTCGTCGCCGCTGGTGATGAGCGGCTTCTCGACGAAGCCCTCGTCGCGCACCTGGGGCTGCCCGATGGTGGCGAAGAGCGCGTTGCAGAGGCACTTGCGCCCCGCGGTGTTGGCGGGGTCGCCGCCCTTCTTGACGTAGGTGTCGACCGGCTCGGCGGCGCAGCGGTAGTCGATGCGGCCGTCGGGGCGCTTGTACGCCTCGCGGAGGTACCCCAGGTCGCAGACGCGCTCGCGCTGCTGGTAGACGGGGAGCTCGGAGACGGTCCCCTTGAGCTGCACCACCTTGAAGGGGAAGCCCGTCGGCGAGGCGCGGCCGTCGGTGAGGACGTCGATGGCGTCGTCCTGCGCCTGGCGGATGACCTCGGCCTTGAGGGCGGGGGCGATCCCCGACTCGTCGGCGTAGGCGAAGAGCGTCCCCACCTGGATCCCGGCGGCGCCGGCCTCCAGCGCCTCGGCGAGCTTCTCGGGGCTCCCGGCGCTCCCGGCGAGCCAGAAGGGAAGCCCGTGCTCCTTCATCTTCTCGAGGTCGACCTCGTCGCGCTCGCCGTAGACCGGCTCGCCGCGCTCGTTGAGGACAAGGTCGCCGCGGGGCGGGGCGTTGTGCCCCCCGGCCGTGGGCGCCTCGATGATGAAGCCGTCGACCCGCCCGCTCGCCTTCCGCGCCAGCATGGTGGCCAGCGAGTTCGACGCGATGATCGGGAGGAAGAACGGGCGCCGGAGCGCGAACGGGGGCTGGGCGAAGTGGGCGCGGGGATCGAAGGTGAGGTACGCGGCCTCGTCCTTCCCCATCCCCTCGACGTCGAGCTTGATCTGGGCGGGCTCGTGCGCGGCGAAGCGGTCGAGCGCGCCGGGGATCTCCTTGGGGATCCCGGCGCCCATGAGGACGTAGTCGACCCCGGCCAGCATGGCGCCGTAGAGGGTCGCCAGGTTGGGCATCTGGACCTTGGTGAGGAGGTTGAGCCCCACCACCCCGTCGTGCCCTTCCTTGGCGAGCCAGACCTCCACGAAGGAGGAGAGCACGGTGAGCTGCTCGCGGACCTTCCCCACCACCTGGCGGTACATGGGGACCGCGGTGTACGGCTCGCCCTCGGCCCGCCCCTCGGGGCGGAAGTAGCGCCGCATCACGTCCTCGACGACGTCGGGGAGCGGGAAGTGCGCCATGGCGCGCCGGACGTGCCCGCCCAGGTCGCCATCCTGCAGGCGGCGGGCGAGGAGGGTGTCGACGCAGGTGCCGGAGACCACGCCCAGCTGCCCCCGCATGGAGACGGCCTTCGCGAGCACCCAGTTCGAGACACCGACCCCCATGCCGCCCTGGATGATGAGCGGGTGCGTCACTGCGGCAGTCGTCATACCGTTGCGGGAAAACAGGTTGCGGTCCAATTCGCGTGCGGGTGGACAAGCAATCTAGCGCCCAAGTTGCGGTTCTGCAACCATTTGGCACCTGACCGCCCGTCCACTGAACGCCGTTCACCGAGTGTATCCGATACCGCACGAGAGGTGCCAGGGTTCCAATTGGCGGGAAAATCGCTGGTTTTCCGCGGGTGGAGACGTGGGTGCACGAGGGGGGGAAGTGGGTGGGTGCGTGCTTGCGGGAGTGCGGGAGGGGGGCGCGCGGAGCCCGAGGCATGCGGCGAAAGCCGGTCCATCGCAGTCGAAGTTCCGCCGTTCCAAGCTGCTGCATGAGGGATGCGGGCCCGGAGGGCGAAGACCCTGGCGGGGGGATGCGAAGGGGATGGCGATCCGCGTCCGGCGACGGTGAGACGCGGAGTCCGCCAGGGGCTTCGCCGCGTAGGCGACGGTAGTATCGTTGCCTACGCGGCCCGCAGCCCGGCCCGGAGCGCAGCGGAGGGACATGCCCGCATCCGAAGTTGCAGTTTGTCGTTGCAGTTGCTGTTGCCAGAGACGGAGCCCAGGCGTTGGCGCAACGCCCGCCGGACGGGTATCTTCGCCCTGCGACGTACCCTGAACGACCCGAAGCGGAACCCAACCGAGGCAAGCACGATATGCCCGCGCTCGCGCCCGCCACCCTCGAGGGGTGGTACGCACTGCACCAGATGTTCGCCGTCGACTGGCACGCCGTCCGGGAGCTCGGCCCCAAGAAGCGCGCCCAGCTGGCGAAGGACGCGGCCGAGCTCTTCGGCCAGGACTTCGACTCCTCCCGCGGCGGGTGGAGCGGCGCGGCGCGGCTGGTGGGGGCGGCGGCCGACCTCCTCTGCGTCCATTTCCGCCCCTCCCTCGACGCCCTGGCCGACGTCCAGCGCCGGATCCGCGACTCGGAGCTGGGCGAGGTCCTCCACCTCGACTACGACTACCTCTCGGTCACCGAGGCCGGCCTCTACCACGCCACCGCCGAGGCCGCCCGCGAAGCCGACCCCGGCTCCGAGGCGTTCCAGAAGAAGATCGAGGCGGCCATGGAGGCCGAGCGCGCCTCGCCCCACATCCGCACCCGCCTCTACCCGCAGGTCCCCGACGGGATGCGCTACGTCAGCTTCTACCCGATGAGCAAGCGCCGCGCGCCGGGGCAGAACTGGTACACCCTCGACGTCGCCGAGCGGGCCCGCCTCATGCGCGACCACGGGCTCACGGGGCGCAAGTACGCCGGGCGCATCTTCCAGGTGATCACCGGCTCGGTGGGGCTCGACGACTGGGAGTGGGGGGTGACGCTCTTCGCCCGCGACCCGCTCGACTTCAAGCGGATCGTCACCGAGATGCGCTACGACGAGGCGAGCGCGGTCTACGGCGAGTTCGGGCGCTTCTTCACCGGCATCCGATTTGCTCCCGAGGAGTGGGCGACGCTCTTCGGGGCGCGGTGAAGCCCCGACCCTTCCGCCCCGCGGCGCGCGTTCCGGCCCGGGCCTCACGTTCGCGGGGCCCGGGCCGTCGTACAGTGCCCGGCGCCGCGCGGAAGCTTTGCGCCGTCTCGGATTCCCGACGTATCTTGCGCGCATGAACCTGTCCCGAGGACTCTCCTCCGTCGGCGCCACCACGCTGCGCGGCTTCGCCGGCTTCGGCGTCTTCAGCCGCTTCGCCGCCGAGAGCGCCCGCGCGCTCGCCGACGTGCGCACCTGGCTCCCGCTCCTGGTGGCGCAGATGCGCAAGCTGGGGGTCGACTCGCTCCCGATCTCGCTCTTCCTGGGCGCCTTCACGGGGATCGTGCTGGCGCTCCAGGCGTCGTACACCTTCACCGGCGCCATCCCCCTCTACTTCGTGGGGACGCTGGTGGGGAAGACGATCATCCTGGAGCTGGGGCCGGTGCTCACGGGGCTCGCGCTCGCCGGGCGGATCGGGGCCAACATCGCGGCCGAGCTGGGGACGATGCGCGTCTCGGAGCAGATCGACGCGCTGGAGACGATGGCGTACAACCCGGTGGCGTACCTGGTGGTGCCCCGGGTGATGGCGGGGTTCCTGATGTTCCCCATCATCGTCATCTTCGTCAACCTGGTGGGAGTGTCGTTCGGGTGGATGACGTCGCTGGCCATGCTCGAGATGTCGAGCCAGCAGTTCATGCGGGGCCTGCGCCTCTTCCACCAGAACTTCGACATCATCTTCTCGGTCATCAAGTCGTTCTCGTTCGGGCTGGTGATCACGCTGGTCGGCTGCTACCAGGGCTTCCACACCCGCGGCGGCGCCGAGGGGGTGGGGATCGCCACCACGCGCGCGGTGGTGATCTCGGGGATGATGATCCTGGTGCTGGACGCCTTCTGGGCCGCCACGCTGCTGCGCCAGTGAGCATCGAGCTGATCGACGTCCACAAGGCGTTCGGGCCCAAGCAGATCCTCCGCGGCCTCTCGCTCTCGGTGAGCGAGGGGGAGACGGTGTCGCTGGTGGGCTTCTCGGGGGCGGGGAAGTCGGTGACGCTCAAGCACATCAACGGCCTCCTGGCCCCCGACCGGGGGACGGTGTTCGTCGACGGGCTGGAGGTGCCGAAGCTGCCGCGGCTCGACCTCTACAAGCTCCGCCTCGACATCGGCTACGTCTTCCAGTTCGCGGCCCTCTTCGACTCCATGACCATCGCGGAGAACCTGGCGATGGGGCT
>DATACF010000419.1:0-7941 GCA_036259235.1 Longimicrobium sp.
ACAAAGTTCCGCCTGCGCGGACTCGGCGGCCCGGCCGTGGGCGGCATCCCACACACCTGCGCGTCCGCAACCAGGAGAAGTGCCTGGTCAGATCCGCAAGGAGCATAAATCACCGCAACAACTGCACGCCGTCCGCCTTCGCGGACACCCGTTCGCCGGCTTCTGCGCGCATGGGCAGATTCCATTGATGCGCAGACAGAAAGCCCCGTCCAGCGAGTGAGTTGAAACGGGGCTTCTGATCTTACCGGCACTAACGCACTAACGCACTAACGCACTAACGCACTAACGCACTAACGCACTCACGCACTCACGCACTTTCCACCCTCGGCAGCACCAGCGTGAACGTCGACCCCCGCCCCGGGGCGCTGGTGGCCGAGAGGTCGCCGCCCATGGCGCGGGCGAGGTCGCGGGAGATGGCGAGGCCCAGGCCGGTCCCCTCGCGCTGGGCCGTGAGGCCGCGCTCGAGCTGGACGAAGGGCTCGAAGATGCTCTCCAGCCGCTCGGGGGGGATCCCCGCGCCGGTGTCGCGGACGCGGATCAGCACCCGCCCCTTCGCCCCCTCGCACTCCACCGCCACCTCGCCCCCGGACTCGGTGAACTTCACCGCGTTGGAGAGGAGGTTGAGGAGGATCTGCCCCGCCTTGTCGGGGTCGGCGTGCACCGCCAGCGGCGCGTCGGGGAGGTGGCGGGCGTAGCGGAGCCCCCGCGCCTCCGACTGGGGGAGGATCAGCGGCTCCACCCCCGCCACCAGCTCGGCCACCGCGATCTCGGCGGGGCGGATCTCCACCCGCCCCGCCTCGATCTTGGCGAAGTTCAGGACGTCGTTGATCAGGAGGAGGAGGTGGCGCTGGCTCCGCCGCACCCGCCCCAGCGCCTCGCGCTGCTCCGGCGTCACCGGGCCGTGGATCCCCATCTCCAGCAGCTCGGTGTAGCCGCCGATGGCGTTCAGCGGGGTGCGGAGCTCGTGGCTCATCACCGCCAGGAAGTCCATCTTGGCGCGGTTGGCCTCCTCCGCCTCCTCCCGCGCCTTCTGCGCCCGCACCAGCGACGCCTCGCGCTCGCGGTCGACCCCGCGCACCTCGGCCGCCGCGCGGAAGACCAGCGCCACGAAGGCGCCCACGATGAGGATGGCGAAGAGCGAGACGGCCTCCTCGCGGGTCAGGAGCGAGCCCCGCCGCGCGTGGAGCCACGTCCACCCCAGCCCCACGGGAATCAGCACCGCCGGCGGGAGGAGCTGCCGCGCCAGGACGCCGCTGGCGTCGCGCCCCGTCACCAGCGCCGCGTACCCGTGGCTGGGGCGCGCGAAGAAGACGCCCACGTGCAGCGCCGCCATCGCCAGCGCCGTGGGGAGCGCCATCCCCCCCGCGATCGACCCCGCGGTGTAGAGCGAGCGCACCTCGTAGCCGTGGCCGATCAGCGCCAGGAAGGCGATCAGCATCCCCACCGCCGCCAGCGCCTGCGACGCCCGCCACCCCCGGCGCGTCTCGCGGGCGGCCAGGAGGAGGGCGAGCCCCGCCAGCGCCAGGCACGCCGACGTGTTGATCCCCATCATCCGCGACCCCGCCGGGACCCGCCGCGCCACCGCCTCGCGGAAGAGGTACAGGTCGCCCCCCACCTCCACCCGCGCGATGCGCAGCGCCAGCGACGCCACCCCCAGCGCCACCGCCAGCGCGGCGAGGGCGCGCCCCGCCTCGCGGAGGCGCGGCGGGGCGCGGTGGCGGAGGAGCCAGAGGGCGGCGGCGGCGACCAGCACCGAGAGCGCGGTCACCGGGAGCATCACCGCCCGCCCGGGGAGGAGGGCCGCCATCCCACGCCCCTCCACCGCCCAGTCGGCCAGGACGCCCACGGCCACGGCCGCCGCGCCGAGGGCGGCGGCGCCGGAGAGGGCGCCGAACGGGCGGACGGTGCCCGCGTCGGGAGTGGTCCGGACGGGGGCGAGGTCGACGGAAACGGTCTGCGTGCGCACGACCCCAGCCGGGAGCAAGATCCGCGCACGCGCCCCCGGTCCGCCGCGGCCCGGCGTTCGCGTGGGCGCCTCTCCGGGACGGACGACCACCAGGGGAGGAGCGACGGATGGAGGGAGGGACGACGGCGCGCCGGGCCGCGCGCGACGACCGGCTGGAGGCGCGGGTGGTCCGCGCGGTGCCGCTCCGCTACGCCGCGGGCGCCGACCCGGCCACCGACCGGCCGGCGCACGTCCGCGCGGGCTCCGGGCTGGCGCGCGTGGGCGGGCGGATCGCCGTCATCCAGGACGACGCCCACTTCGTCGCCCTGGCCGACCCCGCCACGGGGCTGGCGGACGCGGTCGCGCTCCCGGCCGGCGAGGGGGGGCTGCGGCAGTTCGACGACGCGCGCGGGAACAAGCGCTTCAAGCTCGACCTGGAGGCGTGCGCCACCGTGCCGTCTCCCGGGGGCCCCCTCCTCCTCGCCCTCGGCTCCGGCTCGTCGCCGCTCCGCGAGAAGGTCCTCGTCGCCCGCGGGCTCGACACGGCGTCCCCGGAGGTGCGGCTGGTGGAGGCGGCGGCGCTCTACGCGACCCTGCGCGCCGCGCGGGCGTTCTCGGGGAGCGAGATGAACGTCGAGGGCGCCGTCGTCCTCGGCGGGCGCGTACGTCTCTTCAACCGCGGCAACGGCGCCCCGGCCGGGGGGCATGCCCCCGTCGACGCCACCTGCGACCTCCCCCTCGACGCGCTCCTCGCCTACCTCGACGACCCCGCGGGGCGTTCGCCGCCGTCGCCGTCTGACGTCGCCGCGTGGACGCTGGGCGAGGTCGACGGCCACGCGCTCGGCTTCACCGACGGCGCCGCGCTCGACGGGCGCCTCTTCTTCACCGCCACCGCCGAGGACTCGCCCGACGCGGTCCGCGACGGCCCCGTCGCCGGCTCCGCCATCGGCGTCTTCGACGCGGACGGCCGCGGCGCGCGGTGGGCCCTCCTCCGCGACGCGCACGGCGGCACGTTCGACGGCAAGGTGGAGGGCCTCCTGCTCCGCGGCCCGACTTCCGCCTGGATCGTCGTCGACCGCGACGACCCGTCTCATCCCTCCGAGCTCTGCGAGGTCGTCCTCGACGGTCCCTGGATCTCGTAAACGACGAACCGCAAAACTCTCACAGGGGGCACGGGGGACACGGGGGAGCTCGTCGCATGGGCGAAGCTCCCCTGTGTCCTCTGTGCCCCCTGTGAGAGACTTCAGGGGAGCTTTCCGCCGATGAGATCTACGGGACTACCAGCGCGGGTCCTCGGCGAAGAGCGCCTCCACCGCCTCGCGCTCCAGCGGGCGGGCGAAGAAGAAGCCCTGGCCGTACTCGCAGCGGAGCGCGCGGAGCTCGCTCACCAGCTCGGCCGTCTCGATCCCCTCGGTGACGACCTTGACCCCCAGCGCGTGCGCCATCGCCACGATGGTGCGGACCAGCTGGAGGCTCCCCTCGCCCGCCTCGGCGCTCACGAACGAGCGGTCGATCTTGAGCGCGTCGAGGGGGAGGCGGTGGAGGTAGCCGAGGGACGAGTAGCCGGTGCCGAAGTCGTCGATGTAGAGCTGCACCCCCAGCGCCTTCAGCCGCGCCAGCGTGGCGTTGACCGCGCCGGTGTGCTGCATGATCACGCTCTCGGTGATCTCCAGCTTCAGCGTCCCCTGCGCGATCGCCGTCTCGGCCAGGACCCGCTCCACGTGCTCCACCAGGTCGGCCCGCGCGAACTGCCGCGCCGAGAGGTTCACCGCCATGGTCAGCGGACCGCCGTCGCCCGACGCCATCTCCTGCCACCGCTTCAGCTCGCGGCACGCCTCCTCCAGCACCCAGGTGCCGATGGGGAGGATGAGCCCCGTCTCCTCGGCCAGGGGGATGAAGTCGTCGGGGAGGATCAGCCCCCGCTCGGGGTGCCGCCACCGGATCAGCGCCTCGAACCCCGCGATCCGCCCCGTCTCCAGCGTCACGATCGGCTGGTAGAAGAGGCAGAGCTCGTCGCGCTCCAGCGCCCGCCGCAGGTCCATCTCCAGCCGCAGCCGCTCCATCGCCGCCGCGTGCATGTCGCGGTCGAAGACCTCGTACAGCCCCCGCCCCGCGTCCTTGGAGCGGTACATGGCGATGGCCGCGTCGCGGAGCACGTCCTCCGGGCGCTCGTACCCCGACACCGAGAGCGCGATGCCCACGCTGGCCCCGGTGAAGACCTCGCTCCCGTCGACGTCGAAGGGGCGCGCCAGCGACTCCTGGAGGCACGCCGCCACCCGCGTCGCCTCACCCAGCCCCTGCGTCTCGTCGAGGAGGATCGCGAACTCGTCGCCCGCGATCCGCGCCACCATCGTCTCCGGGCGCACGCACTCGCGCAGCCGCGCCCCCACCCCCGCCAGGAGCGCGTCGCCCGCGCGGCGGCCCAGGGAGTCGTTGACCAGCTTGAAGCGGTCGAGCCCCACCATCAGCACCGCGAAGTGCGCCTCGCCGCGGAACGCCCGCTCGATCGCCTCCTCCAGCCGGTGCGAGAAGAGGCCCCGGTTGGGGAGGCCGGTGAGCGTGTCGTAGAAGGCGTTGCGGAGGAGCTGGCGCTCCAGCTCCTTGCGGGGGGAGATGTCCTCGCAGCAGGTCACCAGCCCCACCGGGCGCCCGGCCGAGTCCTTCACCAGGTCGGAGCGGAGGAGGACGGGGAAGAGCGAGCCGTCCTTGCGGACGTTGACCGTCTCGCGGGCCCAGCTGGTGACGTCCTCGATGGCGTCGCGGTCGATGGGGCGCGCGTGCTCCGGCGGCGCGAAGATCCGGGCGTGCCGCCCCCGCAGCTCGTCGATGGAGTAGCCGTGCATCCGCGCGTCGGCGGGGTTGGTGTAGAGGATGCGCCCCTCGGTGTCGGTGATGGTGACCCCCAGCTGCATCGTCTCCACCGCCTTCTCCAGCATCCGCAAGCTCAGCCGCCCCCGCGCCTGCCCGATCGCCCCCACGAACCCCGCCCCGGTGGCGATGGCCCCCATCCGCCGCTCGATCACCATCGCCGCGAACGCCGCCAGCCACTGGAGGAGGTCGACCTCGCCCTCGGTCCAGGCGCGGGGGCGGCCGTCGGCCGCGCAGAGGCTCCCCGCCACCACCCCGTCGCCGGTGCAGATGGGGACGCCGGCGTACCCCACCTCGCCCAGCCACGCGCCGGGGTCCTGCCGGACCAGCGGGTGCGCGCGCGCGTCCTCGATGAAGAGGGGCGCGCCGCCGATGACGTGGCGGCAGAGCGAGCGCGCGATCGGCGTCTCGCGGCGGGCGCGCCAGGTGTCGGGGGCGCCCCCGCTCTGCGTCGAGACGGTGACCCCCTCCACCAGCGAGATCACCGACACCGGGACGTCCAGCATCCGCTCGGCGACCTGGGTCAGGCGCTCGAGGGCGGCGTGGCCGTGCGCGATGGGGAGGCGGAAGTGCGTCGGTCTCGCGGGCGGGTCGTTCAGCGTGGCGGGCATGCGGCTCCTGTACCGAGCGCGGGCGCGGGCGTCCCCCCAGAACCGGCGGAGATTTGCGCGAGGGACGTGCCGCCGGAGGTCGCGGCGGCGGTGGGAAGGGAGCGGAGTGGGCGGGAAGGATGACGATCCAGTCTAGCACCGGGTCACATCCTTGGGAATACCGTATCCAGCCTTCGGCGGCGAATGCGTCATTCCCTGCCGCCGCGAGATTTCCCCCCGCGCGCCGATCTCCTTCCACCGCATACGCTTCCACAAAGGTGCGACAACGGATGTTTCATTGTAACCGTTTTCTCTCGGGTCCGGTGTCCTCCCTTCCCCGCCCCTCCTCGTAAGGAGAAACGACAGCGGCGGGCGCGGGGAGATCCCCCACGCCCGCCGTCCTTTTCGCGTCCTTCCGCTCTCCCGAACTGCAATCTCTCACAGGGGGCACAGGGGCACAGGGGGAACTTCACCCGCGCGGCCCTTCCCCCTGTGTCCTCCGTGCCCCCTGTGAGAGGCTTCAGCTCAGCCTGTTCACACGCCGAGAGCGGCGGACGATCACTGCCGGCAGGGAGCGTTGGGGTCGGGCTTCGGCTTGTCGACCACGAGGCGCTCGGGGCGGTCGGCGATGGCCGCGGCGACGTCGCCGACGAAGGTGGCGACGCGGGCCATGTGGTCGTAGTCGATGTACTGCGGCTCGTCGCCCACCTGGTGGTAGTCGACGTGGTACCCCAGCGAGAAGTAGGTGATGGGGATCCCGTAGCGCGCGTAGCTGAAGTGGTCGCTCCGGCAGTAGCGGTTGAGCGGGTGCCCGGGGGCGTCCCACGAGTAGTCGATGTCCATCGGCTCGGCCCGCCGCCCGTTGACCGCGTCGACCAGGTCGCCCAGCTGCGTCGACAGGCGCCGCGAGCCGATGATCTGGATGTAGCGCGGGCCGCCCCCCTTCACCTCTTCCGCCCGGCCGCGGCCGACCATGTCCATGTTGAGCGCGGCCACGATGGAGTCGCGCGGCACCGTCGGGTGGTCGGTGAAGAAGCGCGAGCCGTAGAGCCCGATCTCCTCGGCGGTGTGCGAGACGAAGAGGACCGAGCGCTTCGGCCGCTGCGGGCGCGACGCCAGCCACTCGGCGATCTCGATCAGCGTCACGGTGCCGCTCCCGTCGTCGTCGGCGCCGTTCATGATGGAGTCCATCTTCACCCCGCCCCGCGCGGCGCGCATGGAGTCGCGGAGCGCGGCGATCCGCGCGGCCTGCTGGGGGGTGGGGACGGTGACGGGGTCGTTGGCGCCCTGGGGGCGCATCACCCGGTTGAAGGCGCGGACCGAGTCGTGGTCGAGGGCGCGCGAGAGCGGCGGCTCGTGGTCGTTGTGGGCGCCGACGACGACGTACTGCCCGCGGAGCGCGGGGTCGCTCCCCCGCAGCACCGCCACGACGTTCCGCGCCGGGACCGGGGCCGGGCGGGTGCCGAAACGGAAGCCGCCGCGCACGCTCTTCCCCGCCGCGCCGGGACGCAGGGACGCCGGGTCGGCCCCCAGGAGCCGCGCCGCCGCCGCGCGGGTGATGACGATCCCGCCCGCGCCGGTGGGCTCGGTCCGCTCGCCCTCGGCCAGCTCCTTCTGCTCTTCCTGGAAGAACTCCAGGATGTTCGCGGGCGTCGACTCCAGCGACGCCACCGCGACCCCCGCGGCCTCGGGGTACCACGGCATCGCCGGGTGGCGCCAGAAGCGGTACTCCTCGGCGCCCGCGGCGGGGAGGAGGACCACCAGCTTCCCGGCCGCCTGCGCGGGGGCGATCGTCTCGCCGCCGATCCGCCCGCCGAAGACGACGGGGACGCCCCCCTCGGCGCGGAGCCCGGCGCCGAAGCGGAAGACGCCCTCCACCGGGGCCACCGGCGCGAAGTCGGCCCACAGCCGGAGCGCCTGGCCGTCGGCCGAGAGGGCGGCGCCGGGCTGGAGGCCGGTGACGACGAGGTCGATGGGCTGGAAGAAGGTCCCGTCCACCCCCGCCGGCTCCAGCCCCGCGCGCCGGAATTCGGCCGCGATGTAGTCGGTGGCCTTGACGTTGGCCTCGGTCCCCGCCGCGCGCCCCAGCATGGTGTCGTGCGCCAGCGCGTGGAGCCGCGCCGAGAGGTCGGCGGGGGCGATGGGGCCGCCCGTGGGCGCGTGGTAGCGCGGGGCGCCCTGCGCGCGCGCGCCGTCGGGGGCGCCGGCCAGCGCGCCGAGCGCGAGGGCGGCCGAGAGCGACGCGCGGAGCGTCGGGCGGAGGGGTGCGGTCACGTGGGGCGGCTCCCGTCGAGGGGGGTGATGCGCGTAAACCGATGCGGAAGAAAGATGTACCGGCCCGGCGCCCGTCCGGTTCCGTCCCGGGCGGGCGCTGGAATGTCGCGCGGCGCCTCCACGACCGCAACGTGACGGCGCCCGCCCCGCGACAAAGTGCGGGGCGGGCGCCGTCACGTTGCGGTCGTGGAGGCGCCGCGCGACATTCCAGCGCCCGCCCGGGACGGAACCGGACGGGCGCCGGGCCGGTACATCTTTCTTCCG
>DATACF010000420.1:0-4601 GCA_036259235.1 Longimicrobium sp.
TGATCGAAGCGCGAAGGGGCGCTCCCGCGAGGAGCGCCCCTTCGTTCGTCTTCACGCCAGATCGTGTTCCGATCCAGATCCGCGGGAGGATTCACACGGCCGGGATCTCCAGCGCGGCCAGCGCGTCGCCGACGGTGTGGACGGAGCCGGTGACGACGATCGTCCCATACGGCGCCAGCGTCGTCGCGCGCTGCAGGGCCGCGTCGAGGTCGGGGATGACGCGGATGGGGATGCGCATCGGCGGGATCTTCTCCGCCACCGCCCCCGGATTCCACCGGCGCGCCGGGGGCGAGGAGGGCGCGAGGGTGAGGATCGCCGCGTCGGCGCGCTCCAGGAGCGGCGGGAGCATCTCGTCCCACGCCTTGTCGCCCAGGATCGCCGTCAGCAGGACGACGGGGCGCGGGAGGTCGAGCCCGTCGAGCGCGGAGACGAGCGAGGCGACGCCGGCCGGGTTGTGCGCCACGTCGAAGATCCACGTCAGCCCCCCGCGCCGCTCCACCTGCATCCGCCCCGGCCAGCGCACGGAGGCGAAGCCACTCTCGATGGCTTCCCACGACGGACGGAGGTCGTCGGGTAGAACGCCCAGCAGCTCCGCCGCCAATGCCGCGTTCCGCGCCTGGTGCGCGCCCACGAGCGGAATCGCCACCTCGCGCGCGCCCCACCGCTTCGAATCGAATCGAAAGCGCGTCCCCTCCAGCGACACCTCCACGTCGCGGAACGCCGCCGCCTCGTCGAGCACGGTGAGCGGCGCGCCCACCTCCGCCGCCCGCGCGCGGAGCACGTCCAGGGCCGCCCCTTCCGCCTCGCCGACCACGGCGGGGACGCCGGCCTTGAAGATCCCCGCCTTCTCCCCGGCGATCTGCTCCAGCCCCTCGCCCAGGTACTCCACGTGGTCGCGCGCCACGTTCGTCACCGCCGCCGCGTCGGGGACGATGACGTTCGTGGAGTCGAGCCGCCCGCCGAGCCCGACCTCGACCACCGCGACGTCCACCCCGGCCTCCGCGAAGCAGAGAAAGGCAATGGCCGTCGTCGCCTCGAAGAAGGTGGCGCCCGACCGCTCGATCTCGGGCCGCAGCCGCGCCTCGCACGCCAGCAGGAGCTCGCGCTCCACCGGCTTCCCGCCGATGCGGATGCGCTCGTCGAACGACACCAGGTGCGGCGAGGTGTAGAGCCCCGTCGTCCGCGACGTGTCCCCCGCCCGCAGCGCCGCCTCGCAGAGCGCCGAGACCGATCCCTTCCCGTTGGTGCCGCCCACGTGGAGGCTACGAAAACGCCGGTGCGGGTCCCCCACACCGGCGAGCAGCGCCTCCGTCCGCTCCAGCCCCCAGCGAATCCCGCCGGTCGGCCGCCCGAAGAGCCATGCTCCGGGCTGATCGTCTGTCATCGAATACGAGAGTGCGTGAGTGCGTTAGTGCAGAGGTACGAAGCTCGCGCAGCCGCCGCGTATGCGCCGAGACCCGTGGGAGCCGGGCTTTTGAACGCACGTGAGGCCGCGGATTCCGCGCGGGCTTCCGCGACCGGCATCCGGGCGGCCGCGGTTAGATCCTTACGGCCCTGCCGGCACTCGCGCGGAGGAAGGCGCGGCGTGGCCGGGCCTCAGGATGACATCGGCGGGCGGAGAGGCGAAGGAGCGGCATGCGGAGAGGGCTGGATTCCCAGCGCAGCGCACTCACGCACTCACGCACTTTCGTTGTTCACGCACTCTCGGCGCCCGCGAAGTCCTCCGGCGCGGGGAGGCCGAGCATGTGGCGGAGGAGACGGGCGACCTCGGCTTTCATCTGGCGGCGGTCGACGATGCGGTCGAGCATCCCGTGCTCCAACAGGAACTCGGCGCGCTGGAACCCCTCGGGGAGCTCCTGCTTGATCGTCTGCTCGATCACCCGCGGCCCCGCGAAGCCGATCAGCGCCCCCGGCTCGCTCAGGTTCGCGTCGCCCAGCATCGCGTACGACGCCGTCACCCCGCCCGTGGTGGGGTCGGTGAGGATGGAGACGTACGGGAGCCCCGCCTCGTGGAGCTGGGCGAGGACGGCGGAGGTCTTCGCCATCTGCATCAGCGAGAAGATCCCCTCCATCATCCGCGCCCCGCCGGACGCCGAGACGATGATGTACGGCTGGCGCTTCTCCAGCGCGCGCAGCCCCGCGCGCGCCAGCTTCTCGCCCACCACCGAGCCCATCGACCCGCCGATGAACGAGAAGTCCATCACCCCCAGCTGGAGCGGGATCCCCTCCAGCGTCCCCTCGCCGGTGATCACCGCGTCGCCGTGCGTGCTCTTCCGCTCGGCCGCGATCAGCCGCTCGCGGTAGGGCTTGAGGTCGACGAAGGCCAGGGGGTCGCCCGAGCGGAGGTCGCGGTCGGTCTCGCGGAAGGAGCCCTCGTCGGTCAGCAGCGCCACGTAGCCGCCCGCCGAGAGACGGAGGTGCTGCCCGCAGTTGGGGCACACCTGCCAGTTCTCCTTGAGCTTCTCGCGGTAGAGGATCTCGTTGCAGTTGGGGCACTTCTCCCACACGTCGCCGGGGAGGTCGCGGCGGTCGCCGGCCTGCAGGCGCGTCTTGGGCTTGCGGAACCAGGCCATGTCGTACGGTCCGGGAGGCTACGGATGAGGGGCGGCGGACGCCGCCGAAACGAGAGGAAGATAGCGAGCGCGGCAACCCCGCCGAAAGCGGGGCTACCGCGATGTCTCGGCCGCCACCCGCTGCACGATCGCCATCGCCAGGATGTTCACCAGCAGGAAGGAGCCCCCGTAGGAGATGAACGGGAGCGGGATGCCGGTGATCGGCATCACCCCCACGGTCATCCCCACGTTGACCAGGACGTGCGCGAACCAGCTCCCGAAGATCCCGATGGGGACGAGCGAGGCGAAGGGGTCGCTGGAGCGCTCGGCGATCCGCACCAGCCGCCAGAAGATCAGCCCGAAGGCCACCAGCACCGCCAGCACCCCCACGAACCCCAGCTCCTCGCCGATGACCGAGAAGATGAAGTCGGTGTGCTGCTCGGGGAGGAAGGCGAGGCGCTTCTGCGGCCCCTGCGTCCACCCCTGCCCGAACCACCCCCCGCTCCCGATCGCCACCCGCGACTGGATCAGGTTGTACCCGGCGCCCCGGGGGTCGATCATGGGGTCGAGGAAGACCAGGAAGCGGTTCTTCTGGTACGCCTCCAGCTTGTTCCAGAGCGGGAGCGCCACCGCGCCCGCGGCCGCGTTCGCCAGCCAGATCGACGCCTTCTCCGAGATGAAGGCGTCGCGGCGGATCAGCAGGATCAGGAGGAGGACGATGTAGACCGCCCACACCCAGACGCTGATCGAGAGGAAGAGCGAGAGGACCGGGCTGACGAGGAAGAAGATCGTCGTCAGCGGCGTCCCCGCCCAGAAGAGCGACCAGACGAGGATGGAAGCGAAGACGAGCGCGGAGCCCAGGTCGGGCTGGAGCATCACCAGCGCCATGGGGACGAGCACCACCACGATCGGCTTCCAGAGCGCCCAGAGCGTCTTCGGCGGCTCGCGCCACTCGCCCAGGACGCGGGCCAGCATCAGCGCCACGGCGATCTTGGCGAGCTCGGCCGGCTGGATGCGCACGGGGCCGATGACGATCCAGCTCTCGATCCCCGCCGCCGAGCGCTCGCCGCCGGTGCCGATCAGCTTCACCAGGACCAGGAGGACGAGCGTCAGCGCGTACGCCGGCTGCGCCCCCCACTCCAGCCACCCCACGGGGACGCGGAGGACGAAGGGGACGAGGAGGAGCCCCAGGGCGAACCAGGTGATCTGGTTCTTCCACGCCCCCGACGCCACGGTGCCGGGGACGTCGACCACCCCGGCGCTGTAGATCATCGCGATCCCGAAGAGGGAGAGCCCGACCACCAGCCCGAAGAGGACGGGGTCGCCGAGCATCAGCCGCCGGTAGCGCCTCACCGCGCCACCTCCCGCCCCGCCGCCGAGAACCGCATCGCCACGCTATCGCTTTCGCTGGACACTCACGCCACCGCGCGGTACGCCGCCACCGCCGCCAGCCCCGCGAACGCCGCGTAGAGCGCGGCCGCGGGGGTCTGCAGGACGAGCTTCACCGCCGAGCCGGCGCTCCCCTCGAGCGCCAGCACCAGGTACACCAGCACGTCGTAGACCACCTTCCCGGCGAAGAGGTAGAGGACGAGCATCCCCGGAGAGTCGCCCGCCACCGCCTCCTTCGACCGCGACCCGACGTACCCCAGCACCACCTGCGCCAGCGAAGCGGGGCCCAGGAGGAGGGGGTTGAGCGCCCCCTCCAGGAGCCCCAGCGGGAGCCCCAGCCCCGCGGCGGGGCCGGCCCGCATCCGCCGCGCCGCCAGGAGGAGCGCCACCACCAGGAGGTCGGGGGCCAGCGGCCCCAGCCCCAGCCCGATCCGCAGCACGAAATGGAGCGCCACGAGCAGGGCGATGAACCCCACGAACTGCCACCGCGTCCCCTCCGTCATCCTCGCCTCACCGTCTCCTGTCGGGGTTGGGCCGCGTGGGGGCCGGAAGCCCCTCGGGGACTCGCGGCTGCCCGGGGAAGACCGGGCGCCCCGGGAGCTCCGGGGTGGGGTCGACCCGGCGCGGGGCCGGGCGGGGGCGCGTCTGCGCGGGCGCCGG
>DATACF010000421.1:0-2305 GCA_036259235.1 Longimicrobium sp.
TCCGCGCGATGGCCAGCCCATCGCGCGGAAGCGGCTCGTCGAGGATCGGATCAGGGCTCGGCCATCAGCACCGTGTCGCGGCGCGCGCCGGGGAGGCGGAGCTCGCGGCCGATCCCAATGGCGTCGAGGAAGGCGCGGTCGTGGGAGACGGCGAGGAGGGCGCCGTCGTAGCCGCGGAGGACCTCTTCGAGCGCGTCGAGGCTGTCGAGGTCGAGGTGGTTGGTGGGCTCGTCGAGGACGAGGAGCTTCGGCGGGCGGTAGCCGTTCAGCGTGCAGGCCAGCGCCGCGCGGAGCCGCTGCCCGCCGCTGAGCGAGCCGACCGCCTGGTGCACGGCATCCTCCTCGAAGAGGAAGCGGGCGAGCGCGTGCCGGGCCTGCGTCTCGTCCAGCTCCGGGTTGGCCGCGCGGTAATTCTCCAGCACCGACGCCTCCGGCCGGAGACGGCGCGCGTGCTGGTCGAAGAACGCCACCTCGGCCGGACCGAGCCCCACGCGGACCGTCCCCGCGTCCGGCTCCAGGGCGCCGACGGCGAGGTGGAGGAGCGTCGTCTTCCCGCTCCCGTTCGGCCCCGTGACCGCGATCCGCTCCGGGCCGGTGATCCGGAGCGAGACGTCGCGCAGCACCGGCGACGCCGTGCCGGGGTGGCGGTAGGTGACGCGGTCGACGTCGAGGACGACCTTCCCCGCGGGGACTTCGGACGACGGAAGGTCGAGCGCCAGCCGCCCGCGCTCGTCCACCCGCTGGCGGGCGGCGTCGAAGCGGGCGCGGCCGTCGGCCACCACGCGCGCGCCGACGTCGCGGAGGCGGGCCGTGGTCGACTCGCTCCGCTCGCGCTGCATCCCCAGCAGGATCTTCGGCGCGTTGGAGACCGCGGCCTCCTTCTTCCCCCGGCTGGCGCGCTTCTCCTGCCGCTCGCGGGCGCGCTGGGCCTCGCGCTTGGCCGCCTTCAGCGCGTGCTCGGCGCTGGCCAGCTCGCGCTCGGCCGCCTCCTCCTCGGCGGCCTTCTGGGCGCGGTACGCCTCGAAGTTTCCGCCGTAGACGCGCGCGCCCTTGGGAGTGAGCTCGACGATCCGGTCCATGTGCCCCAGGAGCGCCCGGTCGTGGCTGATGACGAGGAGCCCGCCCGTCCACCCGGCCACGAAATCGTACAGCGCCTCGCGCCCGGCGGCGTCGAGGTTGTTGGTCGGCTCGTCGAGGACCAGGAAGTCCGGGCGCGACAGGAGGAGCCCGGCGAGCGCCACCCGCGTCGCCTCGCCGCCGCTGACGCTGGCGACGGGGCGGTCGAGCGGGAGGTGGCCGAGCCCGAAGCGGGCGAGGAGCGCCTCGGCCCGCTCGCGCAGGCTCCAGTCGTCGGCCACCAGGTCGAAGTCCGCCGGCTCGCCCGCGCCGGCGTAAATGCGGTCGAGCGCGGCCAGGCGGGCGTCGATCCCCAGGACGGACGCGAGCGGCTGGCCGGCGCGGACCTCGAAGTCCTGCGGGAGGTAGCCCAGGGTGCCGCGGCGGACGACGACGCCGGACGACGGCGAAAGCTCGCCCGTCAGCAGGCGGACGAGCGTGGTCTTCCCCACGCCGTTGGCCCCCACGAGCGCGGTGCGCTCGCGGCCGAAGCCGAGGGTGATGTCCGAGAAAAGGGTGCGGCCGTCAGCCAGCGAGAACGCCAGCCGCTCGGCGACGACGCGGAAGTCGTGGAGTACGGTGGACAAGAGGACACGCTCCGATCCTGACGGTGATGAAGGGGTGAGCACCGGTCAGGTCGTTCCGCATCGGATCGTGTCTCGTGCTGGTGAAAGGATTCCCCGGGCGCCGGAGCACGCGGCGTACGGCGCGAGGGGCACGGGAAAGATGGAGAAATCGGCGCGGAATTCAAGCCCCGCGCGTCGAGGCGAGCCCCGGAGGGCCCTCACCCGGCTCGCTTAAGGCTCGCCACCCTCTCCCAATAATGGGAGAGGGTTGTTTGTGGCGGTGCGCGAGGGAGGGCGAGGAGGGGGGAGAAAGCTCGTAAGTCGCGGATCGGGATGAAGTTCTCCCCCTCCCTCGCGCAGCGGGGGAGGGGGCCGGGGGGTGGGGGCCGCGGAGCCCGAGGCATGCGACGGAAGCTGGTCGAAACGTGATCGAAGTTGCCGTTCGAGCGAATTTGCGTGAGGGATGCGGGCCCGAAGGGCGGAGACGGTCCAGACCGGGTAGATTGTTGACAGAATAGACCGGGATGATGCTTGACACGGTATTGTTGATCTCGCCCAAGCCCTGCGAGGAACAGATGCCGTGGCAAAAGACGGATTCGGTGAACGAGCGCTTGCGGTTCGTA
>DATACF010000422.1:0-6039 GCA_036259235.1 Longimicrobium sp.
CCGCGCGCCGCGGACGGCGCGTAAGCAGACGAGGAGGAAGCGGAAGACCAGGTTCATGAAGCAGTCGGCTCGACAGCGAGGGCGTGAGCCGGAAAGATAACCCCGAAGAGAAGGTCTCACACAGAGACACAGAGGCACAGAGAGCTTCGACCTCTGTGTCTCTGTGCCTCTGTGTGACTCCTCTGCTTTCCGTCAGTGCCCGGGAACGAGCGGCTTGCTGCGCGGCTTCTGGGCCGGCGGGCGGGACTCCTCGCCGCCGACGCCGAGCCAGTCGCCCACGGAGCGCATCCCGCGCCCCAGCCACCCGCCGAAGTCGTCGTGGGCGTGGAAGGGGCAGTAGCCGGCGGGCTCGGTGCCGGCGACGAAGTACTCCTCGACGACGTCGCCGGGGGGGCAGGCGTCGGTGGCGAGCATCCCCGACTGGCGGTCGACGCGCCGGCGGACGACGTCGCCGGGGACGGCCCAGGGGGCGGGCGGGGCGTGACTCTCGTAGTAGCGCGCCATTACCCGGCCCCAGACCGGCGCGGCCAACAGGCTCCCCGACGCGTCGCCGCCCAGGACGGGGCGGCGGCGGTCGAAGCCGAGCCAGACGCCCGCCACCACGTCGGGAGTGGCGCCGATGAACCAGACGTCGGCCGCGTCGTTGCTCGTCCCCGTCTTCCCCGCGGCGGGGACGGCGTAGGGGAGCCCCTCGCGGCGGACCGCGCTCCCGGTGCCGCGGTCGACCACGTCGCGCATCAGCGAGGTGGTGAGGAAGGCCACGCCGGGGGAGAGGACGGTGCGCCGGGTGGCGCGGCTCTCCCAGACCACGTCGCCCTTCGAGTCTTCCACCCGCCGGATCAGCCGCGGCTTGGCCACCGCCCCCCCGGCCGCGAACGCCGAGTACGCCGCCACCAGCTCCAGCGGGACGATCTCGGCCGCGCCCAGGAAGGTCGACGGGTACGGCTGGATGGGGGTCGTGAGCCCCATCGCCTTCGCCGTCTCCACCACCCGCCCCACGCCGGTGCGCTCGCCGAGGACGACGGTGGCGCGGTTGGAGGAGAGGCGGAGCGCCTCGCGGAGGTCGACGGTGACGGTGTCGGCCACGTGGTCGGCGGGGCGGTAGGCCCCGAGCGAGTCGACGGCGCCGGGGCCCAGCAAGGGGGTGGAGACGGGGATCCCCTGCGCCAGCGCGGTGGCGTAGACGAGGGGCTTGAACGCCGACCCCGCCTGCCGCCGCGCCTGGGTGACGCGGTCGAACTGGCTCAAGCCGTAGTCGCGGCCGCCCACCAGCGCCAGCACCTCGCCGTTGCGCGGGTCCATGGCCACGAAGAGCCCCTGGAGGCACCGCTCGGGCTCGGCCGGGCGCCCGGAGGCGCATGAGGGGTGGCGCCAGCGGCCGAACTTCCCCGCCTCGACCTGCTGGATCTGGCGGACCAGCTCCCGCTCGGCCGAGGCCTGGAGGGCGGGGTCGAGGGTGGTGTAGACGCGCAGCCCCTCGGTTTCGGCGGCGTTGCCGAAGCGCTCGCGGAGCTCGCGGCGCACGGCGGCCACGAAGTACGGCGCCCGCCCCCGCGCCTCGGGGGGCGGCGCCAGCCCCAGCGGCTTCGCGCGCGAGACCTCGGCCTCGGCCGGGGTGACGACGCCCGCGGAGGCCATGAGCCCCAGCACCAGGTTGCGGCGCTCGACGGCGGCCACCGGGTTGCGGCGGGGGTCGTAGTACGACGGCGCCTTGGGCATGGCGGCCAGGAGGGCGGCCTCGGCGTCGGTGAGCCTCGTGGCCGACTTCCCGAAGTACCCCTGCGCGGCGGCCTCGACCCCGTAGAGCCCCGAACCCAGGTAGATCTGGTTCAGGTACATCTCCAGGATCTCGTCCTTGGTGAAGGCGCGCTCGATCTTCCACGCCAGCGTCACCTCCCAGAGCTTGCGGCGGAGCGTCTTCTCGCGCGAGAGGTGCTCGGGGAAGACGTTGCGGGCGAGCTGCATGGTGAGCGTGCTGAACCCCTCGGCCCACGACATCGCGCGGACGTTGCGCGACATGGCCCCGGCGACGCGCCGGTAGTCGACGCCGTCGTGGCGGTAGAAGCGCTTGTCCTCGACGGCCAGGAAGGCGCCGGAGACGTTGGGGGGGATGCGGTCGAGGGGGACGACGACGCGGCGCTCGGAGGCCAGGTGGGCCACCAGCTTCCCGCCGCGGTCGAAGACCTGGCTGGCCTGGGGCGGCTGGTACTCGCGGAGCGCCCGCACCGAGGGGCACGCCGCGCCGGAGCAGCGCGGCCAGAGGTACGCCAGCGCGCCGCCGCCGATCAACAGGCCGGCGGCCAGGAGCGCGAGCGTCCCCAGGAGGAGCCTGCGCGTGAGGGAGCGCCCGGCGGTCTTGCGGCCGCGGGGCTTGCGTCGCTTGGCCATTCGATGGGGAAAAGGGGAACGGCGCGGCGGAGCTTCCGCTCGGGAGAACCCTGGGATGTACCGGGACAATCTAACGGATGTTCCGGCGCGGAACGAGGATGGCGTGACGAAGAGGGGACAGGGAACAGGGGACAGGGGACAGGGGACAGCGATCGGGGGATCGCGTCGTCCCGCCGTCCCTGTTTTTTGCGCTCGCCGTGAGGGTCAGCCGCGGAGCATGCGGCCGCCGTCGACGACGAGGACTTCGCCGGTGACGAAGTCGGCGTGGAGGAGGTAGAGGAGGGCGCGGACGACGTCGCCGGGGGAGCCGTTGCGCTGGAGGGGGGCGTTGCGGGCGAGGCGCGCGACCTCTTCCTCGCTCATGTCCTCGGGGGGGAGGACGGTGCCGGGGGCGATGGCGTTGACGCGCACCTCGGGGGCCAGCGCCCGCGCGGCGACCTTCGTGAGGTGCGCGACGCCGGCCTTGGAGACGCCGTGCGCGGCGTAGGCGGCCCACGCCTGGAGCCCCGCCAGGTCGGCGAGGTTGATGACCGCGCCGCGGCGCTCGCGGAGCGTCGGGGCCAGGTGGCGGATCAGGAAGAAGGGCGCCTTGAGGTTCACCGCCATCGTGTGGTCCCACAGTGCCTCGTCCGTCTCCTCCAGCCGCTCGGGCGGGAAGACGGAGGCGTTGTTCACCAGCACGTCGATCCCCCCGAACGCCGCCACCGCCTCCCGCGCCAGCCGCTCCACCTCGGACGACTTCGACAGGTCCGCGCCGATGGCGACGGCTTCCCCGCCCCGCGCGCGGATCTCGGCACAGAGCTCGTCCGCGGGACCGGAGGACGCGTTGTAGTGGACGACCACGCGCATTCCTTCGCCCGCGAGGGCGAGGGAGATGGCGCGGCCGACGCGGACGGCGCCGCCGGTGACCAGGGCGATCTTCATAGGGGACAGGGAACAGGGGACAGGGGACAGCCCTGCGAAAATCATTGCAGTCGCGAGCGGAGGGACGTGAGCATCTTGCTGATCTCGGTGACCAGGCTCAGGGCGGGAGCAGCGGATTCCGCCGTGAGATAGCCCAGGCGTACGGAGAGCATAAGGAAGGTCTCGGTCTCCATCAGCGAGCCCTTCGCGATCGAGAGGAAGTTCGCATACTCACGGGTGCTCGCGTGCGCGTGTCCTTCCGCGATGTTGGCCGGAACCGACGCCACGGCGCGTGTGAGCTGCGAGGTCAGCCGGTAAATCTCATCGCGCGGGAAGGACCGAGAAAGGCGATAAACCTCGACCGCGAGATCCATCGCCTTCCGCCAGACCATCAGATCGCGGTGCGACCCGATCCCAGTCACGTCCCAATCCGCTTGCTGTCCCCTGTCCCCTGTTCCCTGTCCCCTATTCGTCGTCCTGCCTGAAGAGCTTGAGGTTCGTCGAGTGCCCGGGGTTGACGCGCGCCTTCGGGTTGAGGAAGTGCACGGCATTATTGACGGCCACCGCCGCCTCGCCGTACCCCGTCGCGATCAGCTCGAGCTTCCCGGGATAGTGGACGACGTCGCCCGCCGCGTACACCCCCGGGAGGTTGGTCTCCATGAGCTGCGAGACCTTGATGGTGTTCTTCTCGAGCTCCAGCCCCCACTGCCCGATCGGCCCCAGGTCGGGCTTGAACCCCAGGAGCGCCACCACCGCCTCGACGTCGAGCGCCACGTCCTCGCCGCTCTCGTTGTTGTAGATGACCGCCCGCGCCACGCACCCGCCCTCGCCGTGGATCCCCCGGACCTCGTAGGGGGTGAGCACCTTCACCTCGCCCCGCTCCGCCGCCGCCCGCATCTCCAGGACGCTCGCCTTGTGCGCCCGGAACTCGTCGCGCCGGTGGATCAGCGTCACCTCGCGCGCGACGCCCCGCAGCCCCAGCACCCAGTCGACCGCCGAGTCGCCGCCGCCCACCAGGAGGACGCGCTTGCCGCGGAAGTCCTCGGGCTGGCGGACGTGCGTGTGCACCCCGCCGCCGTCGTGCTGGTGCTCGCCCCACCCCGGGCACTCCAGGACGCGCGGGTTGAGCGCCCCCTTCCCGGCGGTGATGCAGATCGTCCTGGTGAGGTAGTCGCCCCGCGGGGTCACCAGCCGCCAGTGCCCGTCCTCGCGCTCCAGCCGCTGTACCTCGGCCTCGAGGACGACCTCGGGGCCGAACTGCGTCCCCTGCTCGATCATGTTCTTCGCCAGGTCCTTGGCGAGGATCTTCGGCAGGCCGCCCACGTCGAAGATGTACTTCTCGGGGTAGAGCGCCATCAGCTGCCCGCCCAGCTGCGGGAGCGCGTCGACGATGCGGCAGGAGATCCCGCGCAGCCCCGCGTAGAAGGCGGCGAAGAGCCCCGTGGGGCCGCCGCCGATGATGGTGATGTCGGTGACGCTTCCGTCGCTCACGCCCGTGGGCCTTCGGTGAAAGGGTGCAACGAACCAGGACAGGGAGAGGCCGCCGGGCCCGGCCCGGAGGCGGCCTTCATATAGAGCGGGGGCCCCCCGTGCCGCAAGGAGCCGGAGGGCGTCCGGCGCGTCCTTGCAGGGTGCAAGGAATCGTGCAAGAAAACCCGGCGAAACGCGCGGCGCGGGCCCACGGCAATCTCGCAAATACCTCTCCCGCAACGACTTGCGTTTTGCGTTCCAGGTGGTATGCCCGTTGCCTTATCCCAGGCCAACAGCACGACGGCGTGCTGGTTAACAACCCCCCACACCCCAAGGAGCACCACCATGCGGACCCTCCAGAACAAGAAGGGCTTCACCCTGATCGAGCTGATGATCGTGGTCGTCATCATCGGCATCCTCGCCGCCATCGCGATCCCGCGCTTCTCGCAGGTGTCGAACCGCGCCAAGCAGGCCGAGGCCGGCCCGATCCTCAAGCAGATCTGCTCGCTCGCCCAGACCTACTGGGACCAGAAGGACGCCGACGCCGGCGACATCGACGACCTGGTCGAGGTCGGCTTCGACGCGAACAACAAGAGCGGCAAGTACTTCGACTTCACCTACTCGGCCGGCGAGGCGACTGCCGACGCGAAGGTGACCGCGGTGAGCGACACCAGCATGGACTGCGGCGACGCCCCGGCCGCGGCGGCCGCCGGCGCCTGAGGGTAGCCTGACCGCTGAAAGGACACGGGAGCCGGGGCCCTGGGCTCCGGCTCCCGTCCCTTTTCCGGACCGAGCATGAACTCCCACCCCATATCTTCCACGGCTCCGGCTCGAGGACATTCCGATGAAATCGCGTGACGGCTTTACCCTGATCGAGCTGATGATCGTGGTCGTCATCATCGGCATCCTGGCCGCGATCGCCATCCCCCGGTTCCAGCAGGTCTCGCGCAGGGCCAAGGAGGCCGAGGCGCCGCCGCTCCTGAAGCAGGTCTACGTCCTCCAGGAGCGGCACAAGCAGGCCAACGACGTCTACGCGGCCGACGAGACCGCGCTCGAGGGCGGCGCCGCGATCTTCGGCGGGGCGAAGTACTACTCGTTCGACGTGACGGGCACGGAGACCGACTTCTCGGCCTGCGCCAGCCCCACGGTCGACGGGCTGCGGACCTTCGCCATCGACCAGACCGGGAACATCACGGAAGGCGGCTGCTAGTCCGGGGGTTGGTTTTCCCGGGCGGCGCCCATCGGCGGCTTGTATGATCCCTCCGATCGACGCGGGGG